>NZ_JBHUDE010000047.1:0-62084 GCF_042678205.1 Oceanobacillus luteolus | reverse complement strand
AAACATTTTAGAGCAATATAGGGTTGATAACGCTAACAAAACACTGGACGAAAACAGTATAAAATAAGGGACTTAAAAAACTCCCACAAGTACTTGACTCAATCTTCTAGAGCTGTAAATTTGTAAGGGCTGTAGTTATAAGCTATAATACATGTAGACAAAAAAAGCAGAGTAAAAAGCCTGCCGGGGGAGCTTTTATAGCTGAGAGTGAGCATATTGATGCTCTGACCCTTTGAACCTGTTAGTTAATACTAGCGTAGGGATGGTGGTTTTTTGATGGATAAAAAGCAATGCGAGTCGGTACCATCAGGAACCTTCCCTTGGCATTGCTTTTTTTGTGTTCAAAATAATTGTTATAAAAGGGGAGCTTTCTTTGAAGTCTAATAAATTATTGTTTTTAATCGAAGTTTCGATATTTACAGCACTTGCCTTGTTATTAGACATCCTGCCGCTAGGATTTAAAATTTGGGCGCAGGGTGGATCGGTTTCTTTTGCAATGATTCCAGTTTTTATTATTGCCTTTCGATGGGGATTAAAGGGAGGATTGCTATCTGGATTTCTGTGGGGAATACTTCAGGTGGCTACGGGAAATGCCTATATTTTAACTCCGCTACAAGGGTTTATTGATTATGCAATTGCCTTCACTGTCATCGGATTTGCTGGTATTTTTGCAATGCAAGTTCAAGAGGCAGTGAAAGATGGTAAAGTAAAAACGTATTTGACTTATATTACAGCGGGTGTATTGTTAGGTTCCGGCTTACGTTTTTTAGCCCACTATATTGCAGGAATTGTGTTTTTCGGTTCGGCGATAGAGGGGCAGCCTGCTTGGCTTTATTCATTACTATATAACATGTCTTATATGTTCCCGTCGTTTGTTTTATCTACATTGATTGTGTTTTTCTTATTCCATAAACAACCACGGGCTTTGCTGAATCTGGCTTCCAATTAAATGAGGAATTACCGACTCGCATGTTACAAATCACTCTCTCCATCCATAATGATGGAGGGAGTTTTTAATTGAATCAAACTAATTGCTATTTTTGACAAAGTCCGTAATAATAGGTGTAAATTATCTGAATTAATATATATTTACATAAGGAAGAGGGGATCATGAATGAAAGCATTTGTATTGGAGTACGGTGAACTGAAGTTGAAAGACATGCCCAATCCTAAGCCGAAGGAAAATGAAATTGTTGTGAAGTTGAAGACAGCTGGTCTCAACCGGAGGGACCTATATATTCCAAATCGTATGGGAAGCGACAAAGAAGCATTAGTATTAGGTTCAGATGGTGCTGGGATAGTCGAAACGGTAGGGGAGGGAGTTACCCGATTCCAGCCTGGAGATGAGGTGATCATCAACCCATCATTAAATTGGTATGAAAATAGTGATGCACCACCAACGGGATTTGATATTTTAGGTATGCCTGACCATGGAACATTCGCTGAACAAATTGTCATTCATGAAGAGCAATTAGAGAAGAAGCCTGAGTATTTGTCCTGGGAGGAAGCCGGATCTCTGACGCTGGCAGCTCTAACCGGATATCGTGCTCTAGTTACAAAAGGACAAATAAAAGCGGGTGAAACGGTATTCATACCAGGAGCAAGCAGTGGTGTGAACACATTTATTATTCAATTCGCAAAAAGCATGGGGGCAAGAGTAATCGCTACCTCCCGAAGTGAAGATAAGCAGAAGCAGGCATTAGAAATAGGAGCTGATAAAGCTATTTCCACTGACAGTGATTGGTCTGAAGCGTTGAAAGAAGAAGAAATCGATCTCGTAATTGACAGTGTTGGTGCTGCAACTTTCAACCGTTCATTGAGTGTTTTGAAGCAAGGTGGCAGGATGGTCATCTATGGTGCAACAACGGAAGACGAAGTGGATATTAATTTAAGACAGTTCTTTTATGGCCAATATAAACTATTTGGATCAACTATGGGGAGCAGGGAAGAGTTACATGAGTTATTGGAACTGATGGAAAAACATGAAATTCGACCGGTTATCGATAAAGTGTTCAACCTTCAAGATGCCAAACAAGCTTTCGACCATTTAAATGTAAATAGTCAGTTTGGAAAAGTTGTATTATCTATAGAAGCATAACTAATGTGACCAGAAGGAATTCCTTTTGGTCACATATATTGTTCGTTTATGCTTTCGGCTTAAATAAGAGTGCACCGACCACACCGAAAATAATTGCGGCCGAAATCCCAGCACTTGTCACCTCGAACATACCAGTTACGACTCCAATTAATCCGTGTTTTTCTGCTTCTGCTAGAGCACCATGGACTAAGGAGTTTCCAAAACTCGTAATGGGCACGGTTACTCCAGCACCCGCAAAATCAATTAGGGGTTCATACCAACCCAATCCGTCTAAAATAGCACCAATAATTACGAGGGTTGTTAAGGTATGGGCTGGAGAAAGTTTAAATACATCAAACATGATTTGGCCGACAACACAAATTAGACCACCAACAACAAATGCCCAGAAAAAAATCATTTACAACTCACTCCATTTCAATTGAGACTGCGTGTGCGATACACGGAATGGAATCTTTTTGTAGAATGCTTAAAGGTGAATGCAGTGCCCCCGTAGCAACCATTAATATCTTTTTAAATTCACCTTGAATCATCCTTTTAAGAAAATGGCCATATGTTACAACTGCAGAACAAGCTGTACCGCTAGCCCCGGCTTGAACGGGTTGATCTTTACTATAAATGGTCATACCGCAATCTACATACTGATTATCCTGTAACGTAACGCCTTGTTGATTCAATAAATCAAAGGAAGTTTCCCTTCCGATTTTCCCTAAGTCTCCTGTTATGATTAAATCATAATACGAAGAATCCAAATTTCTATCCTGTAAATGTGCTTGAATGGTTTCTACCGCTGCAGGTGCCATTGCGCCTCCCATATTGAAAGGATCCGTTATTCCCATATCGACAATTTTTCCAACCGTAGCCGAAGTGACCGTGGGTCCGTGGCCGGTTTTACCTAGAAGCACACAACCTGCACCGGTAACTGTCCATTGAGATGTTGGTGGATTTTGTGCCCCATAATCATTCGGATAACGAAATTGTTTTTCAGCGGCAGCATGATGACTGGAAGTCCCAGTAATGATATAATCAGAAAACCCACCATCTATGAGAGCAGCTGACAAAGCTAATCCTTCTGCAGATGTAGCGCATGCGTTAAATAAACCAAGATACGGTAGATCGATTGTTTTGGCACTGAAAGTGGATGGGGTGATTTGGTTGATCAGGTCGCCACTTAGAAAAAGATTCACTTGTTCCTTCTCGATCGGGCTTTTTTGAATCGCTATTTCCATAGCTTCTTCCATTAGCCGTTGCTGTGCCTTTTCAAATGTTGATTCCTCCACCCACCCATCATCAAATAATTTATCAAAATCGTTTTTTAGAGGACCTTCTGCTTCAAATGGCCCTCCTGTTACACCAGTTGAAATGACTACTGGCTTTTTCTTGAATTCCCAAGTCTGGTTTCCAACTAACATATTTAAGAGCCTCCCAATTGAAGGAAAATCGTTTTAATAAGTGCAACGACGAATGCAGCAAATACACCGTAGACAATGACGGGTCCAGCAACTTTAAACATATTCGTACCAACACCGACAATAAATCCTTCTGTTCGATGTTCAATCGCTGATGAGATCACCGCGTTTCCGAACCCTGTAATGGGTACCGCAGAACCTGCACCTGCAAACTGTCCAATACGGTCATAAAGACCAAAACCAGTAAGTAACATGGTAATAAAAATAAGTGTTGCTGTAGTAGGGCTGCCTGCTGTTTGTTCAGTGAAATTAAAGAAATAAATATAAAAAGTAGTGATTAATTGGCCAATAAAACAAATGAAGCCGCCGACTAGGAATGCTTTGATGCAATTAAGTAATATGGGGCGCTTTGTTTCGCGCTTCTCTTCAAAGGATTGATATTGTTGAGCTTGTTGTTTCTGTTTTTTTTGATTAGCCACGTAAATCCACCTCTTGTACTTGTCATTAGGTTTGTTCTTTGGAAAGCTTTTGTATTCTTTCGAGTTCCTTGTTTAATTGTTTTTTTGATAACGCCCCGTTATCTAGCTGCTCTTCCAGTTTCCTTAGTTCTAAGATGATTTTTTGGTCTGTGGACAGCTCAATGTCTTGTTTTATTCCATTTGATTCAAGGATTTCTTTAAATGTCTTTCGCAATTCTTTTAATTGAAGGCGATCGTGTTGTTTCGGATCTACACCAATGACGAGCAATTTATCATTGTTAACAGCAAAAATTTCGTTAATTTCATGTTCATTTGCTATGAGACGTTTCGCCTGTTGACTAGCTTCTTGTTGATAGTTTGTAGATGTTTGGGTAATGGACACCCCACTATCGTTCGGTTTGTCCGAGCTGGTTGTGTTTGAACAACCACAAAGTAAAACGATGAAAAAGAGAAAAATTGTCGAAGTTCTTTTCAAAACAATCACATCTTTCTTCGTATGATAAAGATTAGTTAAATTGTAGGGGTACTTCAACTTACAGTTTTAGTATTAGAATTTGCAATGAAAATATACTTGGAAAATACTTCCTGCAAAAATAATCATAAAAAAATCAGGGGTATTTTTTCCCCTGACATCTTAATGTTTATTGAAATTTTTCTTTTGTACGTATGCTGAAACATCCATCCGTGTCAGCACACTATATTTTTTGATCATTTGATTGGTCCAATTATCATCTCTGTTATTGCAATCACGTTTTTGGTAATAGTCGGAAAGAATTTCATCATATGCTTGAACAAATTCTTTCTTATCTTTATCATATGTATTTTCATGGAAAACTGCTTCAAAAGGTAAACGTGGCTTGATGTCTGGTTTATGATCAGGATGTCCAACTGCCAAACCGAATAGAGGGATGACATACTCCGGAAGCTGAAGAAGTTCATCTACACGGTTAATATCATTACGTAAACTACCTAAAAAGCAGGCACCTAAGCCCATTGATTCAGCAGCAATAACCATGTTCTGCGTTACTAATGCTGCATCCACAGTTGCTACAATAAACTGCTCTGTACTTTCCAGGTTCTTCCTGATATTTTCCTTTTCTTTATTTAATTTGGCGATACGACTTAAATCAGCACAGATAACGAATAAATAGCCATTGTTTTCCACATATTTCTGACCTGAAACTGCTCGTAATTCCTTTTTTAAATGTTCATCCGTTACTCCTATTACGGAATAAGCCATGACATTACTCGATGTTGACGCACGTTGACCAGCTTTAACAATCGTTCTTACTTCATCATTTGTTAATTTTTCAGATGTGAACTTACGAATGGATCGATGATTATGAAGTAATTGTATAGTTTCGTTCATTATTATTTCTCCCTTTCTGTTGTTTAGTCTGTTTGTAAATGGAATGTTTCTATAGTTTTTGAGTTCTCTTCGGCCACACTCCATGCATCCCAATATTCTTTGCTAGTTTCAATTAAATCTGGGTAGCTGATTGCGATGGAATCGTCACTTTGCCATTCAACACTAAGAATCGGAAATTTATAACCAAGCATATCTTTGTCCTTAGAATCATTTATGAGGGCTATTGATGACCAATTGGTAAGATCAAATACAACGATATCACCAAGGGGAACTTCTTGTTCTCCTAGACGGCTAAACAGAATGGCAATTTTTGATTCATCTGGTGAGATAGTGAATGTTTCGTATCTCGCCATATCTGCAATTAGAATTGCAGATTTGTTTTTATCGGGATGTAAAATAATATGTGAACAATGATTTTTATAGCAGGAAAACTGAAGTAAATAGAATTGCTGTAAAGCGACTTCATGTTTGTCCAGTTGCATTCCCTCAATCGCTTGTTGTGGATTTTTTTGAGCTTGTATAAACTCATGAAGAATCGGAATTTCCGTTATCGAAATGGACACAACTTCATCTTCAATCATAAATTCGAGAAAATCACCAATTTTCTCTGGTTCCTCATCACTCCATACATCAGAATCTTCCTCGTGGAATTCTTCTGCCTGACTTTTAGTCTCCACCTTCTGTAGAGGAATAGCAGAATCGTTTCCAGAGCAAGCTGTTAATACGAATAATAAAAGAATAAAGGCTATGACCCGCATGTTTACCCGCTCCCAGCTGTATAATGACATTACAATTGTACACCACTTTCAAATTTCCTGCATTTATCGTGATTTTCTTAAAATTATACAATCAGTCTATTCCTTTCATTTTCATTTGTACATATTTTTGATACACTTCAAGTAACAAAATATGCGGGGGAGAATAAGGATGAAGACGTTTAAATTAAAACAATTGCATATTGTCGATTTGGAATCAGATACATATGAATATACATCTGTTCCACTTCTTGATGGGTTGATCATCAATAGAGAAGATAATGAAAATCGTTGGTTGGTCGAGGCCTATGTGGAAGGTAGACAAATGCCCTACTTTCAAGACTTGAAAAGTAAATATGAGGAATTGATTATCCATGTAAGAATTACTACTGAATCCAATGAATTGGCTACATGCATTGCTTCTATTATTGGAATAAATAAAATTGGTGACCATATGAACGTCCTTCTATTGGGAAAAATGGTTGACAGACGAACTGCAAAATTGGAAAATGAATTAGTCAAGTTAACCAATGAAGATTATAGGGGAGAGGAGCTTTTAAAAAAGTTTAAATCAGATTTCTAATTCGAATTAGCATAGGGGTATTTAATTATGAACAACAGATATGGAAGAATTCTCTGGTTAAACCGTTTAACACCAGTACAATTATTACTGCTTTTTTATATCGCTGCAGTAGCAGTTTCAACTATTTTACTTGCATTACCCCCTTCATATCAAGAGGGAGTCTCCATCCCATTTATCGATCTGTTATTTACTGCTGTCAGCGCGCTTAGCATAACGGGATTAAGCTCGATTTCCATCGTAGATACATTCAGTACGACGGGAATTATCTTTTTGACGATAATATTACATCTTGGCGCAGTTGGAGTCATGGCGATGAGTACATTGATTTGGCTGCTATTTGGGAAAAAGATTGGTCTGAATGAAAGAAGATTGATTATGACTGATCAAAATCAGACAAGTTTTGAAGGGATTGTCCGTTTAATAAAGGAAATTATCATCCTAATTCTGGTTGTTGAATTCATCTTTGTTCTCGTTCTGGGCACATATTTTTCACTTTATTACGGGATTCCGTTGCAAGAAGCATTTTTTCACGGCTATTTCAGCACGATTACTGCAATATCCAATGCGGGATTTGATCTGACTGGTGCATCGATGATTCCTTTTAAAAATGATTATTTTTATCAGCTGATCACTATCTTTTTAATTATTTTTGGGGCAATTGGCTTCCCTGTGTTAATTGAACTAAAGGAATACATATTATACAGACGGAAAAACAAGACAATTTTTCGTTTCAGTTTGTTTTTTAAAGTGACGACAATTACATTCGGTGTACTAGTTTTTATAGGTACTATAGGTATATATATTTTCGATCGTAAAGATTTTTTCCAAAATATGATCTGGCACGAAGCTTTCTTTTACTCTCTATTCCAGTCCGTTACGACAAGGAGTGGTGGACTCGCTACACTGGATGTAAGCTTGTTATCAGAAGCGAATCAATTATTTTTGTCGTTTTTGATGTTTATCGGTGCTTCACCGAGCAGTGCTGGCGGTGGCATCAGAACGACTACTTTCGCCCTGTTGATCTTATTTATCTATTCATATATGCGAGGACAAAAGCATGTACGGATTTTTCAGAGGGAAGTGCATGAAGACGATATTAAAAAAGCGATGATCATCACTATGGGAGCAGGAATGTTTGTATTTGCATCAATTTTATTTGTATCGGCAATTGAGGATTTAACCTTAATGCAGATCCTGTTTGAGGTCAGCTCTGCATTCGGTACAGTAGGCCTCTCTATGGGAATTACAGCAGAGCTCAGCGTCGCCAGTAAAATAGTGTTGATGATACTTATGTTTATTGGAAGGGTGGGGGTCATCACTTTCCTGCTTATGTTCCAACCAAAAGCCACAATGTCAAATATCCATTACCCTAAAGAGAGAATGATCATTGGCTAAATAGATAACATAAATTATTCGCTTATAAAACAAAATAGCTTGTGCATGAGGGTATATGCACAAGCTATCATTCTTTTTTAGTAGAAAAATGCTGCTCCGACGATAATAAGCAAGATAAAAAGCACGACGATTAGAGCGAAGTTATTATAACCGCCGTATCCGTAACCGCCGCCGCCATAGCATCCTCCGCCATATCCAAAGCCCATACGTTTCACCTCCCATATCTACAGTGTTACTATATGCAAATGGGGGAAAAACGTATAGACGAATACACAGAAAGTACAAGCTGTTACAAAAAATTAATTCGATATTTCTTTAATATTTGTTATCTTTAATTGATCATTTTCATACGAAAATGTAAACTGAAAGCTCTTCGACGTTGTCAGTTCATCCTCTTGGTTATCCTCACGTTTTATGATATCCACTTCTATTGTAGATTGAATTTGATTATTATCCAATAACTCACTGTCTGTATCTTTAATCCTCAAGTCAACAATGTGAATATAACGATTTCTGAAATCTGAATAAGAAGCGCTTTGTTGCAGTCCACTTCCAAGGAGTGAATAAGCACTAATATAGTCACGGATGGCTATGCTGTCCCAGAAGTACTCTGTAAGATAAATTGCATCTTCTAATCCTTGCTCTTCATTTATCGTATTCACGATATCGGTTATGCTTGCGAAATTCAATTCATCATTTTTTGCCTGATTGGACCATTCTTTCACTTCATCGATTACTTCATGAACCGGTATACTAAATCCAATTAATCCATCTTGCGTACCTACTGAATTTATTCCAATAATTTCACCGGTCTCTCTATGAATGAGTGGCCCTCCGCTATTACCATGGGTAATCTGGGCAGAAATTTGGTATGCGTCGGAATAATTGTAACCATCTACTTCAAAATTGCGTTCTGTACCGGAAATGATCCCTAATGTAACTGTATTCTGAAAACCGTGAGGACTGCCTAGTGCAATCACTTCATCTCCAATCTCTGCTACTTCTTCTGAGAGGGGGAGTGGATCGCCATTGGCTAATTGGGGTACACGAATCACTGCAATATCAGTTACCTCACTTATACCTATAACAGCAGCAGGGTAAAATCTTGCATTTGCTGTTTTTACGTAAATTGCCTCTGCATGCTCAATAACATGGGCATTCGTAATAATATCACCTTTATCATTATATAAGAAACCAGATCCAGTAATAGTCTGATGTTCGTTATGCCCCTCAATTTGAATGACACTTTTTTCAGCTTCATGGATGATTGATTTTAAATCCAAACTACCGCTGTTTTCCTGTATAAGATTTATAACAGGTTGATTTACTGTAAGCTCATCAGCTTTCCAATCGGAATACATTTTTATCATAATGAATATCCCAAGCAGTAGGGAGGTGATGGATAATGCTATTGCGATAATGCTTCTTTGTTTCAATTCTTTTCACCTCATTATTCATGACCGTATTATTATTCGGTATACCATGTGATTTTTTTGACTTCCGCTGATATATCTGAACTTTTATCTTCTAGATCGAAGTGAGTGAATTCAAATCTTCCGTGTTCAGTTGGATAAAGAACATCCGGGAAAACATAAATCTCATTTGATAAAAATTCTTCTTCATTCCGGGATAGGGAGTATTCAACAAGAATAGAATTTATAGGTACTGTGGCATTACTTTTCACTTCACCTTTAATGACAATTTTTCCATCTTTATCATTTTCCACGTCAACAGAAACCAGTTCTATTGCATCGTTTTTGTTCATCTGATTTTCTTTATATGCTGTATCCATCGCTTGTTCCAGTCGCTCATTAATAGCTGATTCAAACGATAGCTTTTCTTTATTGATATTTGTCAGCAAGCTTTGTAGTTTTTCGGAATCTGGAGCATATTTCAAACCGTCTTCCGTAATCAATAATGCATCATTAAACTGCTTGTCATTCAATGCTTCACTTGCTTTTGAAAAGGTGTAATCAACCAGTTGTTCTCTTAATTGTAAAGCAATTTCATTTGCGTCAGGATGCTTTATTTCTTCCGCTTCCCAAATCAATATTCTAATTTCATCGATAGAAGGTGTCTGAGATAGTTTTGCCTGTAGCTCTTGAAGACGCACCAACGCCTGAAATTCATCAATTTTTTCTACTAGCGTACTTACAAGTGAACCATGATAAGTGTTTAAGTTATTCTCTGCTTCGTGTATAAGTTCTAATGAATGATTATAATCTTCATTTTCTAAAGTTTGTTTAGCTTTATCCAACTGCTCTTCAATTCTTAGAGCATCTTTTGAGAATCGTAGGGCAATTTGAGCTTGGGTAAAGTCTTTTCTATGCTGAAGGGATTCTTGCAGCAATTCACCTGCTTTTTTATATTCCTCTTCAAGTAAAAGATTTTCAGCCTCATTATATAACTCCATTGCTTTTGCGGATTGATTATTTAAATAGAGATAAAAAACTCCAATAACTATAATTACAACAGCAACAGTAACAATAGGAAGAATCCACCACTTATTAAACTGTTTCGTATGAAGGCGTGATTCTATATCTGGGAGCGCCTTGCCACATTTTATACAATAGTGTTCATCCTGATTTACTTTAGTTCCACAATTCGGACAATAATACATGATATCACCTCCAACAATCTTTCATCATTTTATCACAATATACTTTATTTAGGAGAAAAAAATTGTTATGATAGAAGGGATGATAAGGTACATAGCATTAACTTTAATTAAAAATGTTTAATCATAACGTCTAGTGTGAGAGGGAGGATTTAAATGGAGACAATTTTTGCTGTAGTTCTTTTTGGAGTTCTTATTTTAAATATCGGATTTTGCATTTTGGATAATGAAAAATAGTCAATATAACAGGGCAGATCAACTAGTGACTGCCCTGTTTACTTTTATTATTCTGTACGTTCCCATTCGGTAAATGGGTAGATGATCAGTTCCGATTTACCGATTATTTCATCTCTGTGAATATAACCCAAACCATTCCTGCTATCCTTACTTATTGCACGGTTATCTCCCATAACAAAGTAACTGTTCTGAGGGACACGAATCGGGCCATACTCTCCTGTCTTACCACGGACTTCTTCGCTTAGAAACGTTTCTATATATCTTTCACCATTGATATATAATTCACTATTTCTTATTTCAATTATTTCTCCGGGTAATGCAATAATCCGTTTTACATAATTCTTATTTGGTTGCTGAATAATGATGATATCTCCACGCTTAGGCTCATCAATGAAGTAGACAATCTTATTAAAAATTAATCTCTCGCCATCTTCCAGTGTTGGTTCCATGCTATCTCCTTCAACTATAGACGTGGCGAAAATGAAGTTTTGTACAAAAAGTGCAATCACGATTGCAAGTACCATGGCTTTTAGCCACTGGATCCATTCATTTTTTTGTTTTGAAGCCAACTGATGCCACCCTTTTCTATTTCTCATTCATTTTTATACTAGCATATATGAAGGTCATAATCGATGATAATTACGTTAATTTATTCTATAGAATCATTTGTTTCTGTAAATTATGGGCAGAATTTCTTACCAGAATGTACTAGATTGCTCAAATAGAAACAAGAAATAAAGATAGAAACATCATGCGGAGCGTAAGACCTAAGTTAAAATATCCATGAAAGTGTTTGTTAAATTGCGCATAGTGCTTTTAAAAGGGTGATTTATTTGAAAATTCAATGTAAATATCATATAATAAAAATGAAATATTAAATTTTCCTTTAATTTTGAACAAAAGTTCCGAAAATGTTCAAATAATTTCGATTAAAAAGAAGGAGAATTGGGTATAATAAAAATAGAATGTACAAAGGAGTGCGAAAAATGAGACCAAAACGTCTAAGTTTCGAACAACTAGTAAACCAAAATATTAGGGAATTACTAGATGATGAAAATAGTTTAAACCAGCTTGAAATGAGAATTGAGAAGAGGCATGAAGCTCTCACGCGGAAAAAACGTGATCAAGACGCTGAGTTCTACTCTAACGAAAGATAATATATAAAAAACGAAGGGAAGTGAATTCTTCCCTTCGTTTTTTATTTTATCCTGCTTTATCTATCATAGTAAGTTCTTTTTTACTATAAAGTTGAACGATGATTACTGCTCCGATGATACATAGCATTCCTATCATTTGAAAGATAGAGAATGGCTCTGTGAAGATGGTGATTCCTATCAAGGTTGCAACGACTGGTTCAATCGTTGTCAATATTGCAGCCTTAGATGCTTCTGTCTGATTTAATCCATAAGTATATACGATATATGCTACGGCAGTCGGCAATAAGCCTAAACCGAATGCATACATAAGTACCATAGGGTCCATCAACAATCCAGCTTTTTCTCTGTATGGAAAAAAGGGGATAAGAGCGATTGCTGCTGTTAGGAATGTAAATGTTGTGATCGAAAGACTGGAGTACTTTACTAATGCATATTTACTAAAGATACTATAAAGCGCGTATCCAATTCCTGAACCAATACCAAATATAATTGCTCCCACTTTAAAAGCATTTTTATCGAAGGGAATCAGCCCTACGACGAGACTAGTTCCGAATAAAGTAATGAAGAGAGAAAGGATTTTAACTCTCGTAAGGCTTTCCTTAAATAAAAAGAACGAAAAGATAGTTACAAACATTGGTCCGGTGTATAACAATGCCGTCGCAACTGGGATAGAAGAAATTTCAATAGCTGTGAACAAGCAATAGTTAAAGAATATAATACTGAAAATCCCAGTTCCAACAAAGTATTTAATATCAATAAGCTTATGTAGAGCAAGTTGTTTCGGTGCAGTAAGGAGTAAATATAGTACCAGGATCATTGCTGAACTCCATACTCTTAAGGTTACTACTTCCATTGGTGTAAAATTAAAGCCATAAAGATTTTTTACAAAGAACCCTATAGTCCCCCATAATGCCGCTCCAATTAGAATGCAAACAAAAGCTTTATTCAACTTGATCGCTGCCTTTCCAATAAGTTGTCTACTATTATAACATTATCAATTAATAAAAATGTATGGGAATGTTAAGAATTGGGAATAATTTAGAAGTAGAATGTTAAATTGTGGGTGGGGGTTCCTTTGATGGATGACTTCTTCACTAACTGGATTGTATTTCACCATCATTATATTTTTTTAATCGCTGGACTTTTATTTCTCGGTTGTGCGTTTGTATTGGCAAATCGATTGATAAAATGGGGCATGAAAACTGGTAGTGGATATCTGCTCAGCTTTGTCCTAGGTAGTCTTTTTTTTCTAAATCTCTTTTTCTTTATTTTAGTGATTGGAAATGAAGAAGCACAGGCAATAATATTTCTTCCATATCTATTGCAAATTATAGGTGTGTACGGTTTTCTATTAATTACTGTAAAAGGTTTTAAATCACTATATAAACGATTGATTAATAAAAAGGCGTGAACTTTGTTTCACGCCTTTTTAAATATGATTATTCAACTACTATCATACTAGGAGCTGAATCGGTGATCTTAATGCTTTTTCGTTGGTGGCCATTCCATTTTGCCAAGGGATGAAGGAGTATAGTAGGAAGATGAATAAGCGTGGCTCCTTTTCTGCCTAGTTACAGGCTTATAGTTGATATAAGGATACAATATACGCTTTGCCTGTGATAGTGACATCTTTGATTGGGGATTTCGATAGTTTTTATCTAATGACCCAAGATGTTCCAATTCCTTGAAGTCTTCTTTGGAAGGTGGGATGTGAAAATAATAATTAGCTACTTTTACAAGTAGAGTTGAATGTTGATTACTATATTTTGGCCTATCTGAGAAATGTAGTCCTATTTTTTCTGCGTGTTTCTCCCTCAGTAGTTTATTGATTGCTTCCTTTTTAATATAATATAAATGTTGTGGCTCAGGCGCTGTTTTTGCGTGCCGGTTTACTGTAAATATGGCTTGTGCTATTTCTTGCAGATCTATATCAGCACTCATATAGTCACTCCTTGCTTCACCTCTAATATAATTCTATCGTACCTTAAAGAAAGCGTTTAATCAATGGTAGAAATAGAATACTGATAAAATGAATTTAGGCTAATTGATTTCTTTTGTAGTTCCGCAGCCCCCCGATACACCTTCGCTTTCCGTGGGTGGCTGATAAGCCTCCGACGCACAGGATGTGCTAGTGCAGACGTTGCCACACGACGTGGCGTTCTTAGTCTGCCTCAGGCGTAAGCGCCTTGTGGGGTCTCACCAGCCTAGCGCTCCCACTGGAGTCTTCGGTGTATCGGGGGGCTGCTTTGAGCAAAACTTTTTGTGGAGCATTGAATAAAGTAATATATCGTTTACAATTATGCTTCAATGGACTTCATGTACGGAGCAATCCAGATAACTCGGAATCCTGTAAAAGTGGAGGTTAGAATGAGACCCCGTCCTGTGGCAATGTCTGGGGCTGAGATTCCTCGTCCTACCAAAAAGATTTACACTACCATTTCATTTACATCTGAGGCAACTTGCCGTCTGCGGAAAGAGAAGGGGCCTTGGACTACGGATTACAGCTAAAGGTTTTTCTTCTCAGTTCAGTATGTTAGCAATTTATATCGATTACTGTTGTTTTATTAAAAAATGGAAAGAAAAAAAGCATTTGTAGAAAATGCTTTTAGATGATGTTAATCATTATATATTTTTTTGATGTCGTTTAGGATTGTATCCATACTTTCAGATTTAACCCCGTCATAATGTTTTATAACTGTACCTTCAGGATTGACTAAATAGAATCTGGTTCCATGGGTCACTTGATCACTTTCTTCAGGTGCTTCGATTAAAGGGCTCTTAAAGTTTTTGATGGAAATCTCTTTAATGGTGTCGAAGTCATAACCTGTTAAGAAGTTCCAATTACTGAAATCAGCCTCATAACTTTCTCCATACTCTTTTAATACCTCTGGAGTGTCATAATTCGGATCAACAGTGAATGAAACTAATTGTATATCATCAAATCCTTCTTCAGCTAAACTATCCTGAAGAGTTTTCATATTATATGTCATTGGAAGACAGACAGTAGTACAGTTCGTAAAGACCATATCTGCAATCCAATAATTTCCCTTTAAGTCTTCGAGGCTGAATGGTTCATTGTCCTGATTCGTAAACTCAAAATCAATCATATCTTCGTTCATGTTTGTTTCAATTGCTTCCCCACAGCCGACTAGGAAAAGGGAGAGTGCCACGAATAATAGCAAGCGTTTCATGAAAGACAATCTTCCTTTCTGTATATATATAGCTCTGTATATTAAGTATAACACTTATCGAAAGAAGATTTTACTGGAGAGACCGTTCTTCATGTGAAAGCTTTATGACATTTTCGCATGTAGTGTATATTCGTGGATTTCTGGTTTACAAAATAACCTGTAGGGGAGTCTTGTCGTGCCGATTCCAGCATTTACGTAAAGCTCTAACTTATTATTTATAACATATTTACCGAGCACATACTTTTCAGCATAAAGAGGAGTGTATAAATGTCCAATGATTGGAAGTCGGACTTGCCCGCCGTGACTATGACCTGATAATTGTACATCAATTGGATAATGGACAGCCTCATCGGCAAAATCAGGTTCGTGGGCTAATAAAATGGTGAATAAATCAGGATTTGCTTGATGAAGTGCTGCTTGCAAATCTGGTTTACCAAGCATCATATCATCTATGCCAGCTAAAATAAGGGATTGATTTTGCTCGCTAATTTTAACGTGGCTGTTTTGCAGCAGTTTGAATCCCGAGCTTTCCATAATTTCGAATAAAGTTTCAGTCCCATATCCGCCATGATCGTGATTTCCGTAAATCCAATATTTACCCAAGGGGGCCTCTAATGGCTGAAGTGCATTAATGATTTCTGTATGATTATGGTCCTCCAAGTATTTTGGATTATCGATTAAATCACCAGTAAATACAATGATATCCGGGTTTCGGCTATTCATTAGATTTACAAGTTTTTTTAAATCCTTTACCGAATAATTAAAACCGAGATGGGTATCGGAAAATTGGAGGATTTTCTTGTTGTGAAACACAGAAGGTAGTTTATTGGAAAGTATTGCTTCTTTTCTTATCTCAAGGCTGGAGGGTTCAATTTCCCTACCGTAATAAATCGTCCCACCACTCAACCCTAATAAAGCCAGAGTAAAGGCACCAGCTCTTTTTAAAAAGGCGCGTCGGTTCATCTTGGTCAAACCTTTCTACAACAATCTTGACATAAAAAGTCAATGTTACCTAACGATTATAGCATGGATAATTAAAAACCGCGTATACGAATGATCATTTTTTTAAAATAACTTTTGAAGTGTTGTTATAATCTAAATTATCAGTTAAATTATTGACATTTAACCTAGAAACCGATATACTTTAGTCAAGTAAAGTATAACGGGTTTGAAAACTCCTCAACGACAGGGTTGTAGAAGGAATGTATTCTAACTGGGGGACAGGGTATCCATTTTAATCTATTTGTTGATATATTTGAATTCAGCTTCAATATAAGTTTAATTATTCGTTAATTTGGGTATAGGAGAAAGTCAGTGTAATCCTTGCTTTGTATTTATATAAAGTAAATGCTTTGAGTAAAGTATTCTTGAAGTGAATCCCGATTTAAAAGAAATACTTTTGGTAAAAATAGCCTTCACCATCATTAATAGGTATAATGATCATTGGGAAACTTGTACTATAGTCTAATTTACTACACGTTAGCTTAATTGGTACATATGCTCATAGTATAAGGGAATTTTTTTGATTAAATAATTGTTGTCCGTGCAAATGTCCGTTGATTTGCACATCTCCACGATCCAGACTTCGTAATACCCATCACTTCTGTTACAATAGTTATAGATGACTGCTTAAAAAATAATAAATGGAATGAAATGGCAAGTTAATTTGTATCATACAAAGGACAAGATATAGGAAGCAACCCGATTAAAAATTTCGTTGTTTATTTTAATAAGGGGGTAATGTTGTTGAGTACTATGCAAGAAAGAGAAATACAGAATATCCTAGTAGAAGAATTAATGATCTCTTCAGAAAAGGTAGCTCACGTTCAACTAAACAATCCTTTAGAACATGCGTTGCTTGTATTGGTTAAATCAGGATACGCTGCAGTACCTGTACTGGATTCATCGTATAAGTTAGTTGGTATTATTGGAAAGACAGTAATTTTAAATGAGATATTGGGCCTCGAGCGCTTTGAAATTGAAAAGCTTTCTGATATGCGTGTACATGAAGTTATGAAGAGCGATATCCCTCGTATTACCAAGGAACATACATTATTGGATGGTCTAAATGCATTAATTGATCATGCATTTGTTTGTGTAGTCGATGAGGATGGCTACTTTGACGGAATATTAACTCGCAGAGCAATTTTAAAAGAGTTAAAGAAAGATTATTATATTAAAAATTACAAAAAATGAGTAGGTGTCCCTAACAGGACTTTTGTGAGACATAGGATTAATCCTATGTCTCATTTTTATTTTAAAAAATTTACCATAAAAATGAATTTATTATAGCTATTTATTTCGGTTTCCGTTATATTAATATATACTGATAATTTTGAAGGGGGAATTAAATGAAAACTTTTGAACGATTAAAAGAATTCTATTGGCCTCATAAACACTACTTTCTGTGGTCATTATTCTTCTTAATCATCCTTACCTGTATCACCGTTGCTTATCCGATTATTTTACAAATAACTATTGATGAAGTTGTCATGCAAAATCAATATGAACTAATTATATATATTTCATTTATTTTTTTCGGTTTAATGTTAATTAAAGGAATCTCCACATTTTCATTTCAATATTTGAGTGAGCTGTTTGGCATGACGTCGGTTTATCATTTGCGGAATGCTTTGTACAATAAACTGCAGGCTTTATCCTTTAAATACTACGATAATTCAAAGACAGGGGATATCATGTCGAGAATGACGGCGGATGTAGAAGGTTTTCGTTTCTTCTTATCTGCAGGATTTGCGGAGTTGATCCGAATCATTCTTTTAATAGGAGTCAGTTTAAGTGTTATGTTTTATTACTCCATTCCGCTTGCAGTTGTAACGATGCTAGCGATGCCTTTCCTAGGGATGATTGTCTTTAGGTTTGATAAACAAGTCCACCCTGCCTTCCGAAGTGTAAGAAAATCTTTTGGAAAATTGAATACAAGAGTGCAGGAGAATATTAGTGGAATGAATACCGTTAAGTCACTATCACGTGAAGACTTTGAGATTGGAAGATTTTCTTCTAGCAATGATGACTACCGACAGAATTACTTGAATACGGCTAAGTTATGGGCTAAATACTTTCCGTTAATGGAGTTTATCGGAAATATCGCAGTGGTGTCTCTGTTAGGTTTTGGTGGATATCTTGTCATCACAGAACGGTTGGCTTTAGGAGAGTTAGTCGCATTCTTCAGTCTTGTTTGGTATATACTTGGACCACTTATGAACCTTGGCTTCGTTGTGAATATGTTCTCGCAAGCTAAAGCGTCTGGAGAACGATTAATTGAAATTTTAGATAGAGAAGAGGACATCCTGGAAAATGAGCATGCCATTGATCGTCCAATTAAAGGCCATGTGACATTTAAAAATGTAACACTCCAATATGTAGAAGATGACGATGCAGCTTTAAAAAATATCAGTTTTGATGCTCCCCCTGGGAAAGTCATCGGATTGATTGGTGCTACAGGTTCCGGAAAAACAAGTATTACACAGCTGATCACTAGGTTCTACGAAGCAGAAGCTGGAGAAGTGCTTGTTGATGGTCTGCATGTTTCTGACTATAAACTTAAAACACTTCGGAGTCATATTGGTTTTGTTCTTCAGGAACCGTTTTTATTTTCCACATCAATACGTGAAAATATTGCTTATGGAAGGCCAGAAGTGACAGATGAACAAGTGCTTGCTGCTGCCAAACGTGCGCAAGCCCATGATTTTATTATGAAATTACCAAAGGGATACGATACGTTATTGGGAGAAAGAGGGATGGGGTTGTCTGGTGGTCAAAAGCAACGCATTGCTATTGCCCGTGCACTCTGTATCGACCCAAGCATATTAATCCTTGATGATGCCACTTCGGCTGTAGATATGGAAACTGAATTTAAGATCCAATCAGCTTTAAAAGAAGTGATGAACGGCAGAACATCATTTATCATTGCACACCGTATTTCATCCATTAAACATGCAGATGAGATATTAGTATTGGATAAGGGGGAAATAAAAGAACGTGGTAATCATGCTGAGTTATTGGAATTGAATGGAATCTATCGAAGAATATATGATATCCAATACCAAGATCGGGAAGAAATTATGGAAACTGTAAGTCATTAGGAGGAGGGGAAAAGATGTCCAACGCGAAAGTTGAGAAAAAGAGTTATTTAACTCGGTTTCATTACACGGTGGAACAGGTAATAGAAAAGCCTTTCAACTGGAAGCAGATGTTAAGGTTATTAACTTATCTAAAGCCATATTCGAAAAGCTATCTGCCGGCCGCAATCATCGCAATGCTTGTTTCGATGATTGTTCGTCTAACAGTTCCCGTATTAATTGGTAAAGTGGCGATAGATATTGCCATCTTTAATAAAGATACGAGTTTGTTGACTTGGCTCGTTGTGCTGATAGGTGTCTTATATGTATTAAACTATGTTGCAAATACTCTCCGAATTAGGTGGGTAAACAAACTTGGACAAAATGTCATTTATGATCTGCGGCATCATTTGTTCTCTCATGTACAACGGCTTTCGCATCGATTTTTCGATAATCGTTCAGCGGGATCCATACTAGTAAGAATTTTAAATGATATCAACTCTTTGCAGGAGCTGTTCACAAGTGGAATTATTAATTTATTAATGGATACACTTACGCTTGTTGGTATCATGGTCATCTTGTTTGTATTGAGTCCACAATTGGCTATTGCTGTTTTAATTGTAGTGCCAATTATGTTTTATATCTCAACAAGACTTAGAAGAAACATCCGACGTTCTTGGCAAGAAGTGCGTATTAATCAATCCAGAATGAACTCTCACCTAAATGAGGGGATACAAGGGATGAGAATAACCCAGTCCTTTTCTCAGGAAAATGAAAATGCAGAGTTCTTTGATGGAGTGAATAAAGGTTACTTTCATAGTTTTAGAAATGCAGCGAAGAAAAGTGCTTATTTCCGTCCATTTGTTGATATCAGCGATGCAGTAGGTACGATTATTTTAATTGCATTTGGTTCATATCTCATCTTGAAAGGTGAAGAAAACGGTGGGATTGCCATTGGGACTTTTGTGACCTTTGCTACTTTCACAGGAATGTTTTGGGAGCCCATTTCACGGTTAGGCCAAATGTATACTCAACTGTTGATGGCGATGGCATCGTCGGAGAGGATTTTTGAATTCCTTGATGAACAACCAAATGTCAAGGAAAAAAAGAATGCTCACCGTTTTGATGAAATGGAGGGACATATTGTTTTTGATAAGGTGCAATTTTCTTATGACAATGACCGGATTGCCCTCCATGATATATCGTTAAATATTAAAGCCGGTGAAACTATCGCGTTAGTGGGGCATACCGGTAGCGGGAAATCCACCATTGCGAATTTAATCAGCCGTTTTTATGATCCGACAAAAGGCTCGGTAAAGATTGATGGCAAGAATCTCTTAGATGTGGAGCTGGCAAGCTTACGAGAAAAAATTAGTGTCGTGTTACAGGATACATTTATCTTCTCGGGAACAATCATGGAAAATATTCGGTTCGGCCGGCCTAATGCAAGCGACGATGAAGTTATGGAAGCTGCTAAAGTTGTTGGTGCAGATGATTTTATAAAGCGGCTTTCCAATGGTTATTTTACAGAAGTAGAAGAGCGGGGGAACATTCTCTCAGCTGGAGAGCGTCAATTGTTATCTTTTGCAAGGGCGTTACTCGCCAATCCGCGTATCATTATATTAGATGAGGCAACAGCAAGTATTGATACCGAATCGGAAATAAAGATACAAAAAGCTTTGAAACGATTATTGAAGGGAAGAACATCCATCATCATCGCACATAGACTTTCCACGATCCGTGAAGCAGATAAAATTTTTGTGCTCGAAAATGGTAAAATATTAGAAAGTGGCAACCATCGATCTTTACTTGATAAAAAAGGCAAGTACTATGAATTAGTAAAATCCCAATTTACTATGCTTGATGCTAAATAGAGAAGGCGGGTGATTTCAAAATGAAATTACCCGTCTTTACTATTTTAAAAAATTTATTGTTATACGACCCAATATCCACTATTCACTAAATCAGCAGTTTGTTAAAAGTGAATCTATAATTATTTTGTTATTCGTCGCTTAAAAAGATATACTATTTTACATAAGATTCTGGAGGGATAGAGATGAGTAAAGATTTTGCGGTAATTGGTCTTGGGAGGTTCGGTGGTAGCATTTGTCGTGAGTTGAGCAAAGAAGGAAAACAAGTACTTGCGATCGATAGTGATGAAATGAAAGTAAATGAATTTAAAAATATTGTCTCTCACGCAGTCATCCTTGACTCAACCGATGAAGAGTCATTAAAGGAAATCGGCATTCAAAATTTTGAACATGTGATTGTTGCCATTGGAGAAAACCTTCAAGCAAGTATTTTGACAACAGTAATATTAACAGATTTAGGAGTAGAGAGAATAACCGTTAAGGCACAAAATGATTATCATGAAAAAATCTTGAGGAAACTTGGTGTCAATCGTATTGTCCATCCGGAGAGGGAAATGGGAAGAAGAATTGCTCACAATGTTATTTCCAACAATATCTTAGATTATCTCGATTTATCCGATGACCATAGTATTGTAGAAGTAAAAGCAGGAGTTAAAATGATAGGAAAGTCGTTACTGGAGTTAAATATACGCGCGAAGTATGGTTGCAATGTCGTTGCAATCAAAAGAGGGGAAGAGATTGAAGTCACGCCTAACCCGGAATATATTTTTGCACATGGAGATGTCCTCCTAGTAGTTGGAAAGGATAAAGACATCAATCGATTTGAAAGAAATCTTATTATTGATTAAATCAAAAAGCATTAGAAGTCAAAAATGACTACTAATGCTTTATTTGAATGCTTTATTTGAATTAAACTTCCATGATAATCGGCAATACCATAGGACGACGTTTTGTACGTTCGTATAAGAACGGTGCAATTGTATCTGTAATTTCATTCTTAATTTCGGACCATTGCGTCGTTTTCCGTTCCATTACCTTTGTTAGATGTTGTGTAACCAGTTCTTGAGCTTCTTTTATCAAGTCCTCGGACTCACGCATATATACGAAGCCGCGAGAAATAATATCAGGCCCAGCGGCAATCTTAAATTCTTTCATATTTATACTTACAACAACAATAACGAGTCCTTCTTCAGAAAGAATGCGGCGATCTCTAAGAACGATATTCCCGATGTCGCCAATTCCGCTGCCATCAATATAAATAGTGCCAGCAGGAATTTTTCCTGCTACCTCTGCTGTATCTTTGCCGAGCGCTAAAACATCCCCGTTATCGAGGGTAAAGCAGTTATCTAGTTCAACATCACAGTCAACTGCAAGTTTCACATGCTCCTTCAACATACGGTATTCACCGTGAATCGGCATGAAGTACTTAGGCTTCATTAAGCGAAGCATAAGTTTTTGTTCATCTTGGCTACCGTGTCCAGAGGTATGGACGTTGCTTAATTGTCCGTGTATTACTTCTGCTCCTGCACGGTAAAGTTTATTAATGATTCGGCCAACACTAATTGTATTTCCAGGGATTGGAGAAGAAGAAAATACAACTGTGTCACCAGGTATCAATTGGACTTGTTTGTGTGTACCATTCGCAATTCTAGAAAGTGCCGCCATCGCTTCCCCTTGGGATCCTGTACACAAGATGGTTACTTCATTAGCGGGAAGACGGTTAATTTGATTACTATCAACGAAGGTCTCTTTTGGTGCTTGAATATATCCAAGCTCCAGCCCTAAATTAATGGCATTTTCCATACTGCGGCCAAAAACAGCTACTTTTCTGTTGTGTTTCACAGCTGAATCAATGACTTGGCTCAATCGGAAAATATTCGAGGCAAAGGTAGCGAATATTAAACGCCCATCAACTCGGCTGAAAATATCGTTGATACTTTCACCAACGACTTTCTCAGACATGGTAAACCCTGGAACCTCACTGTTTGTACTATCTGATAACAAGCAAAGTACGCCTTCTTTACCTATTTCAGCCATTTTCGTAAGGTTAGCATGCTCTCCTACTGGAGTAAAGTCGAATTTATAATCTCCAGTATGGACAATATTCCCTGGAGGGGTTTTTACTACAATACCATAGGAATCAGGAATACTATGGGTAGTACGGAAAAAGCTTACAGAAGTTTTACGGAATTTAATAACATCATCTTCTTGAATCGTAATTAGCTTGGCATTTCTAAGCAAACCATGCTCTTCCAATTTGTTTCTTATCAAACCTAGAGCTAGTTTACCTCCATAAATCGGCACATTTATTTCACGCAACAAATAAGGGATTCCACCAATATGATCCTCATGTCCGTGTGTTATGAATAATCCTTTGATTTTATCTTGGTTTTGTACTAAATACGTATAGTCTGGAATGACATAATCAATCCCAAGAAGCTCGTCCTCTGGGAATTTAATTCCAGCATCGATGATAATGATTTCATCTTGAAATTGGACCGCATACGTATTTTTACCAATTTCACCGAGTCCGCCTAATGCAAAGACTGCGGTTTGGTCATTTTTAACAAACTTCATAATCAGACATTCTCCAATTTAAATTTCTCGGATTGTTTTTCATAATTTAGATGTGCCTCATCTAGTTCTTGGATGTATTCAATATTGTAATTTCGATCTTTTAGTTTATTGCGGACCTCTCGTACAGAGTCTGCTTCAATATATAAACTTTGTGTGCGTTCACGTACAGGTACTTCGTCTTCAAGTTCCTGATACAGTACTTTATATATCATATGATCTCTCCTAACAGTTTTTTTATTTCTTGGCGTTTCAAATAAGACATGCTGGGCGCACGGTTTTCGTGCGCTTAGCATGTACAAGTGATGTTATTTATCCTCCTGAATATTCCGTAGCATGCAAGAAGACTCTAGTTGATTCGGCTATAGAAATACAATTCTATTTATAAGTTGTAGGTACACGTCCTTTTTGACCTATAAAATCTTTCCAACGTTTCTTCAGCTTTTCTCTAAGGCGCTTTAACATGTTGACACACGTCTCCTTTCAAAAATTAAGAAAAGCAGCAAAAACATTTTTCCGATCCAATCCTCTTAAGTATATTATAGTACGAATGAGCAAAATTTGAAATGAAAATAGAGAAATAAAATTAAACGAGTTCTATTTTTCTTTATTATTTAACAGGAAAACCTTGGTATTGTTAAGTAAAATATTGGTTTCCTTTACGTTTGCTGCTTGCTAATTGTAGTTGTATTTTTTACCATTCACTATAATTTATGCATGAGCGCAAGGTAGTTTGCTTATGACTAATAAATGAAATTTGACTAGTGTAAGGGAGATTTCCAGGGAACGGTCTTTAATTTATCATGGGTGAAGATGATGAAACTGATCATCGATAAATTTTGTCAGAATAAAAAACCACTTGATTAATCAAGTGGTTTGGCGTTATCAGGGATATGAAATGGGTTTTCTTTATTAATATGATCATAGAACATGATTCCATTTAGATGATCAATTTCATGTTGAAAAACAATTGCTAAATAACCTTTTAATCGTAGTTTTACTGGATTATTGTCCATGTCGAAAGCTTTTACAGTAATTCTTGAGTATCGAGGAACATATCCTTCAATTTCACGGTCAACCGAAAGACAACCTTCACCTGTAGGTAAGAATGTCTTTTCTACGGAATGAGAGACGATTTTTGGGTTAACAAGTGCATATTCATGTACTTTCTCATTTTCATCTACGTAATAGACTGTGAACATCTGTTTTTCGACACCGAGTTGTGGCGCGGCGAGCCCTACACCTGCTCGTAATTTATATTTTTTTGCTATCTCTTCGTCCTGGCTATTTCTTAAGAAAGTAAGCATATCTTTCAAAAGTTGTTTTTCTTCTTCAGTAATAGGAATGTCGACTTGTTGAGCGACTTTTGTCAAGGAAGGGTGACCTTCACGAACAATATCCTTCATTGTAATCATATTTATTACTCCTTACTTTATTTTTTTCACGTACAACCAGAGGCACTTTGACCTTGAATTAGTCTGGTTGTTATAAACTATTTCTTGCTCTATCTTATCATATATGAAATAGTTATAGCATATCTTTTCTACTATATGGAATGTTTGAGTTTGGGCCTATCGAATTTAAGAGGCTTTATGATATACTCATTCCATAATTACGTTATGACTTTAGGAGGTAACAGTGGATGTCACGGAATAAAGTTTTACTTACAATTGGACTCTTCTTGATTATATTATCAGCGTGTAGTGGTGGAAGAGTAGAAGAACAAATACATTCCCATTTAGAGGAAACGGTCGTATTAGAACAGGAGTTTGAAGCTCAACAAAGTGATATCACGGAACTGGAAAAGCAGGAACAAGAAATCTATGCTCAAGTTATTGATTTAAGTATGGAAGAATTTGATGAGATTACCGAACTTTCACAGGAAGCGATTAAGATTATAGAGGAACGCAGTGAAAAAATTGACGCTGAACGAGAAAGTATTGTCAGTGCGAGAGAAGAGTTCGAGCAGATTGAAGGCCTCCTTGAAGATATTGAAGCAGAGAACGTACGAACTAAAGGGGAAGAAATGTATCAAACGATGGTTGCACGATATGACATTTATGACGAATTGTATGAAGCATATAAGGAATCCCTCAAACTAGAAAATGAACTTTATACGATGCTCCAAGAAGAAGGAGTAGAGCAACAGGAATTAAATGATCATATTGAGATGGTTAATGAAACATATGGAAAGATTTTGGACGCCAATGATGAATTTAATGAGCTGACGATAGAATACAATAACTTAAAGCAAGAATTCTATGAAGAGGCTGGTATAGAAGTAACCTTTGAAGGGGAAGATTAATAAGGACTTTATGCAATAAATATTTATTGCATAAAGTCCTTTTTGTTTAACAATTCTCCATAAATGGTATGGAGAGGTAAGGAGTGTTTTATCTGTACTAGTTATTATCGACTTTCTGTCATGAAACAGATACAGAAAAGAACGGTGTGTTACAACAGTAAAGAATGGTTAGGCTTACATGTTATATAATTCGCCTGAGTTAAAGTGTTTGACCTAAATGCGATTATGAGCTAGTATTTAGTAGTACACAGTTTGTACCAGTATTTTTTAGCGAAACTATATAACAGTTTCAAAAAAGGAGAACTGTGAAATAATATGGAAGAAGCAAATGGAAGTTCCCTGCTTCCAATCATAATAATCTATTTATAAGGAGAGGTGACCACCTTGAAACATGTATTAAAAGATGTGGAAAGCAAATTTGAAATGTTCCAGATTCTAAATGAAGATGGTGAAGTTGTTAATAAAGAGTTTATGCCGGATCTATCCGATGATGAGTTAAGAGAATTAATGCGTCGTATGGTATATACAAGAATTCTAGACCAACGTTCCATCGCTCTAAACCGTCAAGGAAGACTAGGTTTCTACGCACCAACGGCAGGACAAGAAGCTTCACAGTTAGGAAGTCATTTTGCTATTGAGAAAGAGGACTTCATCCTACCTGGCTACCGTGATGTGCCACAGCTAATTTGGCAAGGTCTGCCATTGTATCAAGCTTTCTTATTCTCTAAAGGACATTTTCATGGAAACCAATATACAGAGGAACTGCAAGCATTTGCTCCTCAAATTATTATCGGTGCACAATATGTACAAGCAGCCGGTGTTGCTTTAGGTATGAAGCTTCGTGGTAAGAAGAATGTTGCAATTACTTATACTGGTGATGGTGGAACATCTCAAGGGGATTTCTATGAAGGAATCAACTTTGCAGGTGCTTACCAAGCTCCGGCAATTTTCATCGTGCAGAATAACCGATTTGCTATTTCTGTACCAGTTGAAAAGCAAACTGCTGCAAAAACACTAGCACAGAAAGCTGTTGCTGCAGGAATTGAAGGTATTCAAGTTGATGGTATGGACGTGCTTGCAGTTTATGCGGCGACGAAGGATGCTCGTGATCGCGCAGTTAACGGTGAAGGTCCAACATTAATCGAGACAATGACCTATCGTTTCGGTCCACATACGATGTCAGGGGACGACCCGACTCGCTACCGTTCAGACGATCTTGATAAAGAATGGGAAAAGAAAGACCCACTTGTACGTTTCCGTAAATTCCTTGAAGGGAAAAAATTATGGAGCGAAGAAGATGAAAATAGAGTAATCGAAGAAGCGAAAGAGGATATTAAAGAAGCAATCAAGAAAGCTGACCAATATCCAAAACAAAAAGTTACTGATTTTATTAATTATATGAATGAAGAGCTCCCACTTAACTTACAGGAGCAGCTGAAAGAATATGAAGCAAAGGAGTCGAAATAAATCATGGCGCAAATGACAATGATTCAAGCAATTACAGATGCAATGCGTACTGAACTGAAAAATGATCCAAACGTACTTGTTTTCGGTGAAGACGTTGGACAAAATGGTGGAGTTTTCCGAGCGACAGAAGGTCTTCAAGCTGAGTTTGGAGAAGAGCGTGTATTTGACACCCCACTGGCTGAATCAGGTATCGGGGGGCTTGCAATTGGACTTGCCACTCAAGGATATCGTCCAGTCCCTGAAATTCAATTTTTCGGCTTCCTTTTTGAAGTAATGGATTCCATAGCTGGTCAGATGTCAAGAACACGTTTCCGTTCAGGTGGCACACATCACTCACCAATTACGGTTCGCGCTCCATTCGGTGGCGGTGTTCGTACACCAGAACTTCATGCGGACTCGTTAGAAGGATTGGTTGCACAGACACCAGGTCTTAAAGTTGTAATCCCATCTACTCCATATGAAGCAAAAGGGTTATTGATTTCTGCAATTCGTGATAATGATCCAGTTGTTTTCTTGGAGCATATGAAACTTTATCGTTCCTTCCGTGAAGAAGTACCAGAGGAAGAATATACGATTCCAATAGGAAAAGCAGCTGTGAAAAGAGAAGGTAAGGATGTTACATTGATTGCATACGGTGCAATGGTACATGCTGCCCTGAAAGCGGCGGATGAACTTGCCGAAGATGGAATTGAAGCTGAGGTTATCGATCTTCGTACAGTATCTCCGGTAGATTATGAGACAATCATCACTTCCGTTGAGAAGACAAATCGTGTAGTCGTTATACAAGAAGCGCAACGTCAAGCTGGAGTAGCAGCGGCTGTTGCGGCAGAAATCCAAGAAAGAGCTATTCTGCATTTAGAAGCGCCAGTGTTGCGTGTAACTGCACCAGACACTGTCTACCCATTTGCAGAAGCAGAAGAAGTATGGTTGCCAAACCATAAAGACATCGTTGAAAAAGTAAATCAAGTAATCAACTTCTAAAATTCGTACAGGAGGTAAAATAGTATGGCATTTGAATTTAAATTTCCAGACATCGGTGAAGGTATAGCTGAAGGCGAGATTGTCAAGTGGTTCGTTGCTGAAGGCGATGAAGTGAAAGAAGACGATGTTCTCGTTGAAGTGCAAAATGATAAAGCGGTAGTTGAAATTCCTTCTCCAGTAGATGGCACAATCAAAAAAATATATGTTCAAGAAGGGGAAGTAGCAAACGTAGGTAATGTGTTTGTTACGATTGACGCAGAAGGTTATGAGTCGGATGAAAGTGATGAAACTGAAGCGTCTAAAGAACCGGAAGAACAGAAAGAAGAAGTTCAAGAGAAGAAAGAAGCACAGTCAGCTGACAACCAAGAAGATAGCGAGACAAATCGTGTCATTGCTATGCCTTCTGTAAGGAAATATGCTCGTGAAAAAGAAGTTAATATTAAGGAAGTAACAGGAACAGGAAAAAATGGCCGAATTCTTAAAGAGGATATTGACGCTTTCTTAAGTGGTGATACTCAACCTGAGGCAGTAACTGAAGAAAAAGTTGAAGAAACTGTAACAACAGCTGAAAAAGAAATCGTTGCACCACAAGGAGCATATCCAGAAACTCGTGAAAAAATGTCATCCATCCGAAAAGCAATTGCTAAAGCAATGGTCAATTCGAAAACAAAAGCACCACATGTTACGTTAATGGACGAAATCGATGTTACAGAACTTGTTGCGCATCGTAAGAAATTCAAAGCTATTGCTGCGGAACAAGATGTGAAACTAACTTATCTTCCATATGTAGTGAAAGCATTGATTTCTGCGTCTAAAAAATATCCGATTATTAATTCTTCAATCGATGAAGAGACGGATGAAATTGTCCAGAAGCATTACTATAACATTGGAATTGCTGCAGACACGGACAGAGGATTACTCGTACCTGTTGTTAAGGATGCAGACAGAAAATCTATCTTTGAAATCTCAGCAGAAATCAACTCCTTGGCAGAAAAAGCTAGAGATGGTAAACTGAAACCTGAAGAGATGTCAGGAGCCTCAAACACGATTTCGAATATTGGTTCTGCTGGTGGTCAATGGTTCACACCAGTACTCAACTATCCTGAGGCGGTAATTTTAGGAATTGGTAGAATTGCTGAGAAGCCAATTGTCCGTAATGGAGAAGTTGTTGTTGCTCCAGTACTTGCGTTATCTTTAAGCTTTGATCATCGTATCGTTGATGGTGCAACCGCACAACTTGCAATGAACCAAATTAAACGGGTACTACATGATCCACAATTAATAATGATGGAGGCGTAAGAATATGGTAGTAGGAGATTTTCCAGTAGAAGTAGACACACTTGTTGTAGGAGCTGGTCCTGGAGGATACGTTGCTGCAATCCGTGCTGCACAGCTTGGTCAAAAAGTAACTATCGTTGACAAAGGTGCTTTAGGCGGAGTTTGCTTGAACGTAGGATGTATTCCTTCTAAAGCTTTAATTTCTGCAGGACATAAAGCTGCAGAAGCCCAAGGGATTGATGAACTTGGTATAAAAGCAGAGAATGTTTCCGTTGATTTCTCCAAAGTTCAAGAATGGAAAGATTCTATCGTAAATAAACTTACTTCCGGTGTTGAAGGCTTACTGAAAGGTAATAAGGTGGACATCGTAAGTGGCGAAGCTTACTTCGTAGATGCCAATACTGCTAAAGTAATGGATGATAAAAGCTCGCAGACTTATAAATTCAAAAACTGTATTATCGCGACTGGTTCAAGTCCAATCGAAATCCCGAGCTTTAAGTTTTCTGAGCGTGTTTTAGATTCAACAGGTGCTCTGAATTTGAAAGAAGTTCCTGAGAAGCTTGTTGTTATTGGCGGCGGGTACGTTGGAAGTGAACTCGGATCTGTGTATGCGAATTTTGGTACTGAAGTAACTTTCCTAGAAGGAACGAAAGATATTCTAGGTGGATTCGAAAAACAAATGACACAACTTGTGAAGAAACGCCTTAAGAAAAAAGGTGCAACAATTGTTACAGAAGCGATGGCAAAAGGTGTAGAGGAAACAAAAAATGGTGTGAAAGTAACGTATGAAGTTAAAGGTAAGGAAGAAACTGTTGAAGCTGATTACGTACTTGTCACTGTGGGACGCAGACCAAACACTTCAGAAATCGGCTTAGAACAAGTTGGTATTGAACTTGACGATAGAGGTCTTATCAAGACTGACAAACAATGCCGTACTTCTGTTGATAATATCTACGCAATCGGTGATGTTACAGCAGGACCTCAGCTTGCCCACAAAGCTTCTTATGAAGGTAAAATTGCAGCAGAAGCAATCAGCGGTGAGAAATCTGAGATTGACTATATCGGTATTCCAGCAGTTGCCTTTACAGATCCAGAGCTAGCGACAGTTGGTTTGACTGAACAAGAAGCAAAAGATAAAGGATACAAAGTTAAAGTAGGTAAATTCCCATTCGGCGCAAATGGACGTGCTCTATCACTAGGCAGCACGGATGGTTTCTTGAAACTGATCACACGTGAAGAAGATGGACTTGTACTTGGCGGTCAAATCGCTGGTCCTAATGCGAGTGACATGATTTCAGAAATCGCCCTTGCTGTTGAGGCCGGCATGACTGCAGAAGACATTGCGCTAACGATTCACCCACACCCAACATTAGGTGAAATCACAATGGAAGCAGCAGAAGTTGCGCTCGGAAAACCAATTCATATGTTATAAAATAGTTTTTAAAATGGTGGCTATATATATTAGCCGCCATTTTTTTATGACAGTTTAGTAGTTTGATATGGCTTTTCATTGTCATCATATTTTATCACTACTATAATTGAAGCAAATAGACACCAGGAGGATGCAAAATGAGAAAATTCATCATCATCACACTTATTGCAATGCTTTTTATCTCAGCGTGTAACGGTGAAAATGAGCAAGAGGAAACAGTTAAAAATAGTTCTAAGGAGCATGAGTCGGAAGAACAGGAAGAGGAGATGCCGGCTGAGGACGCTGTTCAGGGTACTGAGGGTGCATCAATAGACCCGGAATATTATATTTCAGATGATGCGACAGTCGTCCCTATAACAAAAGATGTCAATGAAAAAGTTGTACTTTTAACGTTTGATGATGGGCCTCACACCTATTCATTGGAAATAGCTGAAACTTTGAAGAAGTTGGATGCCAATGCAATATTCTTTGTAAATGGACATTATCTTGATACTCCAGAAGAGGAGGAAGCACTGAAACAACTTCACGAAATGGGGTTTTTAATAGGAAACCATACATATAATCATCCATTACTAACAGATATTTCAGAGGATGAGCAGCGTGAAGAAATCGTAAAACTAAGTGATCGAGTTGAAGAAATCATCGGGGAGAGACCTAAATTTTTCCGGGCACCAAATGGAATGAATACAGATTTTTCCGAGCAAGTTGCAGCTGAAGAAGAAATGGTGTTGATGAATTGGACTTACGGTTATGATTATTTTCAACCCTATATGGATGCCGATAAACTGGCAGAAGCCATGATAACAGGGGAAGGCCCTGAAGTTGGTGTTTCGTATTCTTTATTAAAGCCTGGAGCAAATTTATTGATGCACGATCGGGAGTGGACAAATGAAGCGCTTGAGCGAATTGTAAACGGGCTTCGAGAACAAGGCTATGAAATTGTGGATCCGAATCTCATTAGGTTGTTAAATGAGGAAAGTGAATGATTTCAATTTGTTAACATTTTAATACAGAGAAAGGGGAAAGTGAAGATGGTTTTTGAAACAAGAGTAACAAAACTGCTTGATATTAAGTACCCGATTATACAAGGAGGGCTGGCTTACCTAGCGTATGCTGATTTGGCTGCAGCAGTATCCAATGCAGGAGGGCTCGGTCAAATAACTGCGATGACTCTTCCTTCACCTGATGCGTTGAGGAAAGAAGTCAGGAAAGTAAGAACCTTGACAGACAAGCCGTTTGGAGTAAATTATGCGATAGGACAACATGGCAGACCGTTTGAAGAGATGGTGAATGTAGCTATAGAGGAACAGGTCCCTGCTATATCTGTTACAGGCGGGAATCCTAAAGGTGTACTTGACATGGTCCAAGGGCATAATATAAAGAAACTTGTGCTTGTTGCTGCTCGGAGACAAGCGGTAAAGGCAGAAGAGTTAGGGGCAGATGCCGTCATGGTCGTTGGTCAAGATGGAGGTGGACATTTGGGGCGAAGTGATGTTGGTACCCTTGTTCTTACTCCACAGGTAGTTGACTCTGTTTCCATACCTGTTATCGCCTCTGGAGGTATCGCAGATGGTAGAGGACTTATGGCTGCTTTCAGTTTGGGAGCAGAAGGAATAGAAATGGGAACGCGTTTTATTGCGACTAAAGAATGTCATGCACATGATAATTATAAACAAGCAATACTTGATGCTGATGAAAATAGTACGACTGTAATTAAGCGTTCCATTGGTGCGCCTGCCCGTGCTTTAATAGGACCATGGACAGATAAAATATTAGAAATAGAAGAAAAAAATCTTGGTTATGAGTCGTTAAAAGATTACATTAGCGGAAAATTCAATCAGAAATATATTCTTGAAGGAAACGATGCTGAAGGATTTGGTTGGGCAGGCCAGTCTGTTGCGAGAATCAATGAAATCCTTCCAGTCGAAGAATTAATTCAAATGATTATTCGAGAGGCAAATCAAATACGCGAAAAATGGGCTAAAGTTGAGGTGTAAAAATGAGTTATTCTTATCCTTTCGATGAATCCTGGTCTAAACAGGAAATCATCGATGTTGTTAATTTCTTTTCTTTAATTGAGAAGGCTTATGAACATCAGGTGTCGAGGGAAGATTTGTTGACGGTTTACCGCCGTTTTAAAGAAATCGTTCCATCGAAAAGTGAGGAAAAGCAGTTGTTTGCTGAGTTCAATAAATCCTCAGGCTACACACCATATCAAGTGATAAAGAAAGCAAGAGATTCTCAAAGTAAAACGATAAAAATGTAAAAGGGAAGCTGAATGCAGTTTCCCTTTTTAACGTTCTTTTAATGCCAATTGGTATAGTGGTATCAAATCGTCGTACGTTGACTTTACCGTATCTAATAGCTTCTCTCCATCTTTTATTCGCGCATCATCTTTATCCAAATTCCTTCCAATCAGGAACTCTGCTTTCTTCACATCACGAAAACGTTCTAGGTGTGAGTAATCTAAATCGCTCAGCGGGATGGAGTCTTTTTTCATGTGATCAAGGGATATTACAAAGTCTTCCGGAAGACTTTTGATGACGTCAAATTGTTCGATGAAAGCCTCTGCTATTTTACTTTTGTTTGGTAATTCGTAAATAAGTGCAAGCCAAATAAATAGGCGATCATCAAACAGACCAACTTGAAAATGCGGATGTTTTTTATAACCTCTCTTATTATCGCAGATAGCAAGCCAAGTATCGTTTGGTGGATTTACCGTTCTTCGGGCATGTTTCGCTATATGTAAATAAACTTCATTACCTAATTTCATGGAAAGGTCATCAGCAAGTTCTGTACCAATTTCTTGGAACTTTGGTTGAATTCTAGTTTGTATTGCTTCCATTCTTGCATCAAGACCATCTATTAAAAACGTATCGAAATCTTCTTTATTAAACCCCGTGAATTTCATTCTATCCATCCTTTCTACTAATTTATAATAATTATTATTAAGCTAATATGTTCATTTGTCAACGGATAGGCACTAAGTAAGAGTTCCATTTATGTTTAAATGGGCTTCATTTTGGGTAAAGCTATTTCTAAGAAGATAGCTAAAAAATAGACGAACTTCCTTCAAAAATATTCATAAACTAAAGTAAAGTCATACGTTAGCACTTAGAAAGGTGTGATGAAGGTGAAATATCTAATGCAGGCAATTGAAAAACAAGAAGCAAAATTAAAGTTACCGGTCATTCGAATGGAAATAGATTACGAACTAATGAATCTTTATGATGCCATGCAAGCGGAAGATAAGACGGGAATCATCAAGGCCAAACAACGACTTAGCGAACTGCGTCATCAATTAATTGAAATTACTGAGGATGAAGATGAGTAACTGCTAATAGGACTTCGTATTTATTCGGGTATCGGGTCACGATGGTCTAATAAATGCGAAGTCCTTTTGCTGTAAATATAATCCAATGTTTTGGTACAATTATATAAGTGGCACTAAATGGGGGAATAATAGATGATAGACGACAAAAGAAACAGTATATATCTCAATGCTAGAGCGTGGGTTTTGGAAGCGGGACAACAGATTAGAAACCAAATTAATGAGCCGAGGATCATTGGGACAAAGTCAAACCCTAATGATCTTGTGACAGAGATGGATAAACAAATTGAGGCCTTTCTGGTTGGGAAGATTAAAGAAACATATCCTGAACACTGTATTATCGGGGAAGAGGGTTATGGTGATGAATTAACTTCATTGGAAGGCACGGTTTGGATCATTGACCCAATTGACGGGACAATGAACTTTGTCCATCAACGGAAAAATTTCGCCATCTCAGTTGGTGTTTTTCAGGATGGTGTAGGTGAAATTGGGTTAATATATGATGTGATGTCTGATGTGCTCTATCATGCGAAGCGCTCAGAAGGTGCTTACAAAAATGAGGAAAAGCTTTCGGCTCTAAATGAGGATTTGAAGTTTGAAGAATCGTTGTTAGGTATGAACCATTATTTCCTCTGTCAAAATCGTATGGTGGATGAGGGAGTCATGCAACAGCTCATTCGTGCTGTGCGAGGAAGTAGGACATATGGATCTGCTGCATTGGAATTCGCATATGTAGCAGAAGGAATTATTGATGGATACTTATCAATGCGTTTGGCACCTTGGGATATCGCTGCAGGCATTGTGATTGTAAATGAGGTTGGCGGAATTTCAACAAACCTTGATGGTAAACCACTAAATTTACTAGAAATTAATAGTTTATTGACATGCAATCCACAAATTCAAGAGCAGTTGCTCACCTATATTAAGAAAGGAAGAAAGTGACTGTTCGGGTTCAGTCACTTTCGTTTTCTTTTTAATGAAATTCCATACCCCATCAATGCAAAACCGAGCAGAAGAAATAGGATAATCAACCAGATATTCCGCAAGGCAATTGCAAATCCTACTCCAAAGAACATAGCAACAACTAATAATGCTAATAAAAATAAAGGCCAATTGATTTCTTTCATATTCATACCATCCACCTCGATTTATCTAACATTTGTAGTATATAGTAAACTATTAAAATCTTCAAAGATAAGGAAGATAGCAGTTTGCATGTTAGAATGACCTATGATAAGATGGACAAGTAGCTAAAGGTGGTTGAACATAGCGCTTTATTGAATTTCAAATTGGAATGTTGACATGTTTATCTATCCGTGCTATACTTTAAAAGTTGAATCAATTTAATATGATCTGAAGACAAGTAGAAGCACCCGCTTCTCACCTGATCGACGCCGATGTGCAGTTGACTGGTTCCTGATAAGTTTGTTCTTAAATGATGGGGAGACGTGTGGGTGCATTGTGTACCGACACTTTTTTTATGTGAGTAATAATATATTGTCTAAATGATCAGTAACAAAAATTATTTGGAGGTGGCTAGAGATTAGCAAAGATAATTTAGTTAATGAGAGGATTCGCGCTAGAGAGGTGCGTCTAATCGATTCCAATGGTGATCAACTTGGTGTTAAGTCGCATAAAGAGGCGATGCAAATAGCCCAAACGAGAAATCTGGATTTAGTGTTAGTGGCTCCGAATGCGAAACCGCCAGTTGCCCGAATCATGGATTATGGAAAATTCCGTTTCGAAATGCAGAAGAGGGAAAAGGAAGCACGTAAAAAACAGAAAGTCATTAATGTGAAAGAAGTGCGCCTTACACCTGGAATTGGTGACCATGATTTTGAAACAAAACTAAAAAATGCTAGAAAATTTATTGAAAAAGGCGATAAAGTCAAGGTTGCAGTTCGCTTCCGAGGTAGAGCAATCACTCATAAAGAGTTAGGACGTGAAGTTCTCGACCGCTTTGCTGAAGAAGTAAAAGATATTGCAACAGTTGAGCAAAAGCCTAAAATGGAAGGCCGTAATATGTTTATGATGGTTGCCCCATTAAGCGAAAAATAATCACAGCAATAACTGTTTAATTTTACTTTAGGAGGAATTTAGCATGCCAAAGATGAAAACCCACAAAGGGTCACAAAAACGTTTTAAGAGAACTGGATCTGGAAAAATTAAAAGATCTCATGCATATACAAGTCACTTATTTGCGAACAAATCTCAAAAACAAAAACGTAAACTACGTAAAGGTGCAATGGTTTCTGCAGGAGACCAACGTCGCATCGACTCCATGATTCCTTAAGTTGTGGAGAAACTGAAATAAATCGGATTAGAATTGTACTAGGAGGGAATTTAAAATGGCACGTGTAAAAGGTGGAACAGTAACACGTAAGCGTCGTAAACGCGTACTTAAATTAGCAAAAGGTTATTATGGTTCAAAAGGTAATTTATTTAAAGTTGCAAAACAACAAGTAATGAAATCAGGTCAATATGCATATCGTGACCGCAGACAGAAAAAACGTGATTTCCGTAAATTATGGATCGCACGTATTAACGCTGCTGCACGTATGAACGATATTTCATATAGCAAATTAATGCACGGTCTAAAATTAGCTGGCATTGATATTAACCGTAAAATGCTTTCTGAACTTGCAATCAGTGACGCACAAGCATTTACACAACTAACTGATAAAGCTAAAGAAGCTCTAAGCAAATAATTCAAAGGTCAAGTTCCATTTAATTGGAATTTGACCTTTTTTAATTAGGATATTTATGATGTTGATACANTCGCTTTTCGCGGGCGGCTGGGAAGCCTCCTCGCGAGCAAGCTCGCTGCGGGGTCTCGCCTGGCCTTTACTCCCGCAGGAGTCTCGAGGTATTTGGACTGCTCCATGCTATACGTTTTTTAAGCTCAGCGGATTTTGTTTAATAAAAATGACTGTCTACTTCCGTGAAATTTAAATAAACCACTATGAGTTATTCAATAAATTGGAACCATGATCCAAATATGTTTTCACTGGAAGCAGCCCCCGATACACCGAAGACTCCTTCGGGAGGATAGTCATCGATGAGACCCCGCAGAGCGATAGCCCGAGGAGGCTCATCAGCCGCCTTAGGATGCGCGAAGGTGTATCGGGGGATGCGAGCCTCGGGAAGAAAGTGTCTTCAATCTATTTAAATATTATCTTAAGTAATTTGTTTATGATAAACTAAGAAAATAACAGAAAAAGGAGCTTTATGATGAATGATTCGATTCTTTTATTTGTGATTGCTGTAAATGTGTTTACGTTATTCCTAATGAGGATAGATAAACAAAAAGCAATAAAAGGACAGTATCGGATCCCGGAGAGGACATTCTTTTTATTATCCTTTTTAGGTGGAGCCATCGGTACTTTTTTAGGGATGAAACTATTTCGACATAAAACAAAACATAAGAGATTCACAATTGGTATACCGGTCTTAATTATTTGGAATGCTTTTGCATTTATCTACATAATCAGCAATGTGGCATAATCTAGACAGAGTCCGTCATATAGATAAGTATCAAATTGAATACGAAGGAAGGAGGAGAGGCATGGAGGCGTTGGGAGCGAATCTTCTCACCTATGTGGAAATTGGAGGTTTATTCGCACCGCTGTTATTTATTTGCTTTCATTTGCTGAGGCCGTTATTTTTCATTCCCGTCGTGTTCATTTGTATATCTGGCGGGGTTATTTTTGGACCTGTTGCCGGCAGTTTGTACTCATTGGTAGGTATTACATTATCAAGTATCTTGTTTTATGGAATGTATACGAAAATGCCAAAAGCAATGCAAAGAATCCTTCGGTTGAAACAGCGTATTATCGGTGAAAATAAAGCGTTCACCAGGTCACAAATTATCTTGCTGCGATTAGTGCCATTTATTCATTTTCATTTATTATCCCTTTGCCTAATAGAGATTTCATCCAGTTTTAGAGATTACACAAAAGCCTCCGTATTATCAAATATCCCCTTAGCATTTGTCTACACATCCATTGGTGGAACGATATCTAATTTATCTCCATACATGATTACCGCATTATTGGCCCTGTTATTACTGTTCCTTTATTTATTGCGTAGAAGAGAAATTATTATTAAATGGCAAGACTTTTTCTCTATAGAAAATGCAAAACACACATCAATCAAAGCTTGATGTGTGTTTTTTTCATATGGAGACTTGCACTAATCTATCGGTGTCAGGACTAGCTTGCTGATCGGATGCTTCCATTCAATTTTTGCATATGGATACCGGATAAGTAATTCATTTTCTAAGAAATACAAATCTTCTCTCGTGATTCCATTTAACTCAATAGAATTAGACACAGTAATATGGATATTAGTCACTTCAAAAGAGTTTTCTGCAACTCCTACATATTTTTCTCCTTCAAACGCGCAGCCTTTATATACGAAGCGTAGATTTTTTTTACTATTGCCCTGTTCATCATAAAGATAAAATTGTTTTAAATCCTTCGCAATCCGCATTTTTCTTTCTGGACTTCTTAGGTATTCAACCCATGTATAAACAAGGAGAATAATTGCAAGCAGAATAAGAATACGAAATAATAGTACAAGCATGTGTGATCGTCTCCTTACTTGTTATCTAGTTCCACTACGAATTAGGGGATAGAAAGGTTTCACTTTTATAAAAAAAACATGCTACAATGATAAAAATGAGGTGTATATAATGAACTGGGAAAAACTTTATTCCATGCAGAAAGAACTTGATACTTACATACTTGAAAATCATGATTTAAGAGATAGGGACTTATTTAATGAAAAGTACTTAGCATTTCTTGTTGAGTTAGGTGAACTTGCCAATGAAACGCGCTGTTTTAAGTATTGGAGTACAAAAAAATCTAGTGAAAGACAAGAAATTCTTGCAGAATACGTGGATGGTATTCACTTTTTATTATCTATCGGTTTAGATACTGGTTACCAGATTAAACAACTGGATTCAAAGGGTAAAGAAAATACAGCTACAGAACAGTTTAATGAGGTGTTTTCGATTGGGGCATTGTTTAAACAACAGCCTACCTTCCAAAACTATGAAAATTTATTCGAGGAATATATTAACCTTGGAGAAGTCCTCGGATTTACAAAGAGAGAAGTATATGAAGCGTATGTCAAAAAGAATGAAATTAACTTTGAACGACAAGACAAAGGTTACTAATATAAAAATTTTTTCATTTTTGATATTTCTCTGATATAGGTTTATACTAGTGGAGGATTAAGAAGAGAGGATGTACAATTATGGCAAAATTAGATGAGACATTGACGATGTTGAAAGATTTGACAGATGCTAATGGAATTCCTGGTAATGAAAGAGAAGTGCGGGAAGTCTTTGAAAAGTATATTACTCCTTATGCAGATGAAGTGACAACAGATAACCTAGGTAGTTCTATTGCGAAAAAAGTAGGCGATGAAAATGGACCTAAAATAATGGTCGCGGGTCACTTGGATGAAATTGGGTTTATGGTAACACGTATTGATGACAAAGGGTTTGTATATTTCCAAACGGTTGGTGGCTGGTGGAATCAAGTAATGCTTGCCCAACGGGTGACAATCATGGGCTCGAAAGGGAATGTTACAGGTGTCATCGGCTCTAAACCACCTCATGTACTTTCGCCGGAAGCTCGTAAAAAACCATATGAAATCAAAAATATGTTCATTGATATTGGAGCTTCAAGTAAGGAAGAAGCAGAAGAGTTCGGTGTATTACCAGGACAATCAGTCGTACCATACTTCGAGTTCACTCCATTAAAAAATGAGAAGATGTTAATGGCTAAAGCTTGGGATAACCGGATAGGTTTGGCGATTGCGATTGAGGTTTTAAAACAACTTAAAGATGTTGATCATCCTAACGTAGTTTATGGAGTAGGTACAATTCAGGAAGAGGTTGGTCTCCGCGGTGCGAGAACTTCTGCTCACCAAATTGAACCGGATATCGGATTCGGAGTCGATGTAGGGATTGCTGGTGATACACCTGGTATTTCTTCTCACGAAGCGGATAGTAAACTAGGTAAAGGCCCGCAAATCGTTCTTTATGATGCTTCTATGGTTTCCCATAAAGGCTTACGTGATTTAGTTGTAAAAACAGCGGATGAAAATGAGATTCCATATCAGTACACATCGATTGCTGGTGGAGGGACAGATTCAGGTGCAATCCACTTAACAGCAAATGGAGTACCATCATTGTCTATTACAGTGGCAACTCGTTATATCCATTCCCATGCTGGTATTCTGCACCGGGATGATTTTGAAAATGCGGTTAAATTAATCGTGGAAGTAATTAAAAAGCTTGATAGAGATACGGTAAAAGAGTTAATTTTAGCATAAAACAAGTAGAAAAAGCAAGGTGGTTCAGCACCTTGCTTTTTCTACTATGCTAAATAACTATTCATAACCTTTGATACATAATTTCTTGTTTCTGAAAATGGCGGTATACCTTGATATTTATCGACATTTCCTGGTCCGGCATTATAGGCGGCAAGAGCCAGCTCAATATTTTGATTATAGCGATTAAGCATCTGTCTTAAATATTTGGTTCCCCCAAGAATATTCTCACGAGGATCAAATGAATTCACAACACCTAATCCTCGAGCGGTGGTGGGCATCAACTGCATTAAACCTTGAGCTCCAGAAGAACTTGTCGCGTTAGGATTGAAGCTGGATTCCGCTTTAATCACACTGTATATGAGGCTTTTATCGACCTTATACTTTTCACTGGCTTCATTAATATAATCGTCAAAATCAGTTGATTTTTGAGTGCTCACTTGAGTCGGATAGTAGGTTGGCTGGATATAATTCAACTGCATGGGCTTCATAGTAGTGTTTTGCGTCATGCTTGAATGATTCATTATATTAGCTTGGTTAATCTTTTCTTGAAGCAGTTGTTTAAAAGCAAGTTCTGCAAACGAAGCTGTGGACTTTGTCCTGGAAGGACTTGAAGTCATTGTTTGTAATACTTGGAACTGCATAACCTGTTGTAAATCTCTGATTTCCATGAGAGTCATCCCTACCTTTTCTACTAACCATTTTACTAGTTATTAGAAAGAAGTTCAATGCTTCGTGACAAAAGCCTTACAGAAATAAGTCTGTAAGGCTTTATTTTAAATGAATCTATTTTCCTAAATCTTCTTTTGTCGGTCCCATGACTCCCGGAACTTTAAGTCCTGCTTGGCGGAGCAGTACCGTCATTTGCCCACGATGGTGAGTTTGATGGTCTATTAACGTCCGAAGTATTTCTCCTCGAGCAGTCGGTCTTCCGTGTTGGTCTACTTCTTCAATCAGACTTGCATCGTTAAACTCTTTCCTTACAAGCTCGCTTAATTCACTGCTGACCGCTTGATAGCCGTTTACAATTTCGCTGGCAGTTGCTGGAACGCTCTGTCCATTATCTGGATTCGTAAGATCTAGTTTTAAAAGACCCGCAAAGTAAACTGGTGCAGTAGTGAGATGCCATCCGAGCCAGCCTAGAGTATTATGACCTTCTACAATCGCTTGATTCAACGATTCGTCTGTCATAGCCTCCAATACTTTTAATGTCCCATTACTTGCCGATGTCCAATCATTAATAAAGTCGTCTACTTTTCTGTACATATAAATAACCCCTTTCGTTTTTTTGTTGATTTACCACCAGTTTATCATGAATATTTCATATGTTGAAATCCAAGAAATTAAAAAAACTAACAATCATTGATTTTCTCAATAATTGTTAGCTTTTATTCCTTGTCAAGGAAATGTACAGTAAGATTTGCTCATTATATGGTTTCTCACTTTACCCTTGTGCAGCTGCTTCTTTTACTCCAGACTCTAAGCTTTCTACCATTTCTTGTTTCATCTCTTCGTCAGCTTGTTGCCAAATTAATTCGAACAACACACCTAATCCAGGGAGCATTTTTTCTTCTCCATTTTGGATGGCATCAACAATTGTAGCTTCCAGCTGAGATTGGTCATTTGTAGAAATGTTGCTGAGTATCGCTTTTCGTAAATTTAAATCCATAAAATTTTCCTCCTTGATTCGTAATCATTAGGATTAGTTTGACCGATTGATGATAAAGTATGTATGATAATAAAAAAAGAGTCAGAGGATGAAGACGTTGATTACATCGTTAACAAATGAAAAAGTGAAATATTGGCGAAAACTGCATAAGAAAAAAGGAAGAAAAGAAAATAAAGTATTTCTAGTCGAAGGTCTCCATTTGATCGAAGAAGCTTGGAATAGTAAACAAGTTATTATAGAAATCATTGCAGAAGAAACAGTTGAATTGCCAAGATGGAGTGGAAATATACCGGTAGAACGGGTTTCAAAACAGGTGTTTGAACATATTTCTCAAACGATGACACCACAAGGAATCGCAGCAGTTGTACAAATTCAGCCACAACGGGAAATGAAAGGTAATCAATTTGTCTTACTCGATGCCATTCAAGACCCAGGAAATTTGGGCACAATCATTCGAACCGCTGACGCGGCTGGTATGGATGCTGTTATTTTAGGAAAGGGTACTGTAGATATATTCAACGATAAAGTTGTTCGGGCGACTCAGGGATCGCTGTTTCATATCCCGATTTATGAAGCGGATTTAGTGCATAAAGTGGATGAGCTCCAAAAAGGTGGGTTCGACATATGGGCAACTGCTCTGGAAAAAGCAGACTACTATCATGAAGTAGAGGTGCCTGATAAGGTTGCAATCATTTTGGGGAATGAAGGTGCTGGAGTACATCCGGATTTAATTGAGCTTGCCGATAAGCGAATCAAGATACCCATTTATGGTAAAGCAGAATCGTTAAATGTCAGCATTGCAGCAGGTATTCTGATGTATCATATCAAACAATAGGCTTGCAAGCTTGTTGCAAATTATCTATAATACATTTAGTGATAAATAATAACAATAAAAATATTTTAAAGCATTGAAGGAGCTCGGTTGTATTCACAGCAACATTACAGGGAAGAAATGTCCTAGACTGTAAACATTTCTAATGTTGGAATATGACCAATTCACTCTGGAGCTGGCACTAGGACCTTGCACATTTGCAAGTAAAAGTGAATCCGGATTTTTGTCCGTTATCAAAATGGAGTTGGACAGTTATATGACTGTCAACAAGGGTGGTACCGCGATCAATAGCCTCGTCCCTTTTCAGGGATGGGGCTTTTTTGTGTTTAACTGAGCTTCAAGAACGGCTATTACACTGTCTGTCCATTTTGTAAATCTGACGAGCATCACTGCTTTTTTATTTTAATTGGGTTAAATAAAGGAGGAATTTGTAATGAAGGAACAGTTGGAAGCACTCCAGCAAGAGGCGTTGGCAAAAATTAATGACGTAAATGAAATGAAAAACCTTCAGGATATCCGTGTAGCTTATTTAGGCAAGAAAGGTTCTATCACAAAAGTTTTAAAAGGAATGGGAAAACTTTCTCCAGAAGAACGCCCGGTAATTGGGGAGGTTGCTAATAATGTACGCAATGCGATTACAGAAGCGGTCGAAGAGAAAGCAGCTGAACTTGAAGAAATTGCGTTAAATAAGCAATTGGAAGAAGAAACCATTGATGTGACTCTTCCTGGTCGAAAGGTCAATGTTGGTGGGCCGCATCTATTGACCAGCATTGTTGAAGAAATTGAAGACTTGTTTATAGGAATGGGGTATGAAGTGAAAGAAGGTCCTGAAGTAGAAACGGACTATTATAATTTTGAAGCATTAAATTTACCGAAAGACCATCCAGCTCGTGATATGCAGGATTCGTTTTATATCACAAATGAATTATTGCTACGTACCCACACTTCCCCTGTACAAGCGCGTACGATGGAAGCCTATAAGGGTCAAAAACCTTTCAAGATGATCTGCCCTGGAAAAGTGTATCGACGGGATAGTGACGATGCAACGCATTCACATCAATTCACTCAAATTGAAGGACTGCTTGTCGATAAGAACGTTCGCATGAGTGATTTAAAAGGAACTCTCGATAAGTTTGCTAAACATATGTTTGGTGAAGACCGTGAAATCCGTTTACGCCCAAGTTTCTTCCCGTTCACAGAACCATCTGTTGAAATGGATATATCTTGTAAGGTGTGTAACGGCGAAGGTTGCAGCATTTGTAAAGGGACAGGATGGATTGAAATTCTAGGCGGCGGTATGGTTCATCCGAAGGTTCTAGAGATGGGAGGATATGACCCTAAGGTATATAGTGGATTTGCATTTGGAATGGGACCAGAAAGAATTGCCATGTTGAAATACGGTGTTAGTGATATTCGGAGTTTCTATACGAATGATATCCGTTTCTTAAAACAATACCATCACGCTTAAGGAGGAAATGACAGTGTACGTATCCTATAATTGGTTGAACCAATATGTTGACTTGGGAGGAATATCTCCTGAAAAACTAGCTGAGAAAATTACAAAATCTGGAATTGAAATAGAAGGAATTGAATATTTTGGTGAAAAAGTTACGGATGTAGTGGTAGGTCATGTCTTATCATGCGAACAACATCCGAATGCAGACAAGTTAAGTCTTTGCCAAGTGGACGTTGGAACGGAAACGTTACAAATCGTATGCGGGGCTCCAAATGTCGCTGAAGGACAGAAGGTGGCAGTCGCGAAGCCAGGAGCAGTTTTACCAGGTGGTTTTAAGATTAAAAAAGTAAAACTGCGTGGTGTAGAATCGAATGGTATGATTTGTTCTCTCCAAGAGTTGGGTGTAAAAGAGAAGTTTGTTCCACAAGAGTTTGTAGACGGTATTTATATTTTCCAGGATGATGTTGAGATTGGGCAAGATGTCACGCCATTACTGAATCTAAATGATGCTGTACTTGAGCTTGATGTTCTTGCAAACCGCGCTGATGCATTAAGTATGCTTGGAGTGGCCTATGAGGTGGCTGCTATCCTTGATAAACCTGTCGATTTGCCGACAGAAACCACAAATAGTAATGAATCTGAGGATGCTAAAGACTATATTTCGGTTGAAGTGGAGGCAAATGACCTCAACAAATACTATAGTGCTTTTATCATTAAGGATGTTGTAATTAAGCCATCACCACTTTGGATGCAAAATTATTTATTGGCAGCGGGTATCCGTCCAATCAACAATGTCGTTGATATAACGAATTATGTTCTGTTGGAATATGGCCAGCCACTGCATGCATTTGATTATGATAAATTTGCATCGGATAAAGTACTTGTACGTCGTGCAAATGATGGCGAAGGGATCGTAACACTAGACGGACAAACTAGAAAGCTTAGCAATGATGACCTTGTTATTACGAATGGTTTGGTACCGACAGCACTTGCTGGTGTAATGGGAGGTTTGGATTCTGAGGTTACAGATGAAACCTCAACCATCTTGCTAGAGGCAGCTTACTTCGATGGCACTACAGTTAGAAGGACTGTTAAGAAAACCGGTTTACGTAGTGAATCAAGTACACGATTTGAAAAGGGAGTAGATCCTGAACGCGTAAAAAGAGCTGGATTAAGAGCTTGTTACCTATTAGAGAAATATGCTGAGGGTAAAGTGCTTCAAGGTGTTAGTGAATATGATGATCTTGATTACTCAGAAAAAACAGTCGTCATTGAAACGAATCATGTTAATAACCGACTGGGCTCTTCCATTTCAGATGATGAAATAGCTGCTATTTTATCAAGGTTGCAATTTTCATTTGAACAAGATGGATCCGAGTTTACGATTCATGTTCCGACAAGAAGGCAAGATATTTCGATATTTGAAGATATGCTAGAAGAAATTGCAAGAATCTACGGGTATGATCACTTACCATTTACGTTGCCTGAAGGAACTGGCCAAGTTGGTGCTTTAACTGAATATCAACAATTGAAGCGTAAAATTAGAGCTTATCTGCAAGGTGTCGGTCTAATGGAAAACCGAACATATTCCCTAATCAGTGAACATGACGTAAATAAATTGATTAGCCCTGAAATTCGTGAACAGAACCCGGTTCCTATTGCGCTTGCCAAGCCGATGAGTGAAGATCACAAATACCTTCGTTTGAGTATTTTACCTGGTTTAGTCCGTTCATTAACATACAATCTGGCAAGGAATCATGCAGATGTTGCATATTATGAAACAGGTGCTGTCTACATCTCAAAGGAAGAGAAGATTACGAAACAGCCACAGGAGAATTTACGAGTCGCTGGTGCTGTCACGGGTAACTGGGTGGATCATAAGTGGCAAGGTGAAGTAAAGCCAGTAGACTTCTACGTAGTAAAAGGAATTGTGGAAGGGTTATTTGAACAATTAAAATTAACAGTGAAATTTGAGCAAGCTAAATTAGAAGATATGCATCCAGGGCGAACCGCAGTCATTAAGTTAGAGGATCAAGTTGTGGGCTTTCTCGGTCAACTACACCCGATTCTCGCCAAAGAGGCTGATTTGAAAGAAACATACGTATTTGATATCAATCTTGATTCAGCACTCGAGGCTTATGAGAATGAGCCAAGCTACGTTGAGATTCCTAAATATCCAGCGATTTCCAGAGATATTGCATTTATCTTAGATAAGAGCACTTCTGCGGGTGATGTAAAGAATCTAATTGAAAGTGTTGGCGCACCATTGGTTCAATCCGTTGAAATATTTGATTTGTATGAAGGTGAACACTTAGAAACTGGTAAGAAGTCAATCGCTTATCATCTCGTTTATCAAGATCCAGAGAAGACGTTAAAAGACGAAGAGGTTGAAGCTTCATATCAAGAAATTGTCAAGGCTGTCGAAAGTCAATTCAATGGTTATGTCAGATCGTAAAGGATCCTGCGTTGTTGCTGCATGTCATGTGGCAACAACGCTTTTTTCTACATGTTTGAAGTGTTTTTTTATGCGTATATGTAAACGAAGAATCCTGGAAAACATGATATTTACTATAGGCTATACCGTAAAAATACTTCTTTTTACAAACAAATAATGATATGATAAATGGTAGTAATTTTGGCGGGGGGATCAGAACAGCATGACAGAACCTGATAAAAATAGAATTACCGTAGAAATATATAATAAAACCTATACCATAATGGGTGATGAACCAGCTAGTCATGTGAAGCTAGTTGCTGATCTTGTCGATCAGAAAATGAATGAGATCAGACGCCATAATGGACATTTAGATACTACAAGACTTGCAGTACTGACAGCAGTTAATACAATGAACGACTATGTGAAATTAAAAGCTGATTACGCTAAATTGGTAGGGTCGATCAAGAGGAAAGAGGATAAGTAGCTGATGCTTGATTTAATATTATTTATCTTATTATTATTTGGTCTGTTTATTGGACTTAATCGAGGATTTATATTGCAATTCTTTCATTTAATTGGATTCATTACGGCTTTTATTGTTGCTGCGATGTATTATGGAAAGCTTGCAGAAGAGTTGAAATTATGGATTCCATATCAGGAGCTGACCAACCATGAATTGTGGCCCGACTTCTTACAAATGCTGCCTGTGGAATCTGCTTTTTACAGTATTGTATCGTTTGCAATCATATTTTTCGTCGTAAAAATAATCCTTCAAATTGTTGCGACTATGCTTGACTTTGTTGCTGCCATTCCAGTAATCAAATCAGTCAATAAAATATTAGGCGCAGCTTTAGGATTTTTGGAAATTTATCTAATCGCATTTGTTATTTTATTTGTACTTGCATTAACACCAGTTGAAACTATTCAGACATTGATTAACGATTCTTCCATTGCAATATTCATGCTGGAAAAAACACCATATTTCTCAGACAAACTGTTTGAACTAATCCAAACATATGTTATGGATAATCAAAACTAAATAAGTAACTTATTTACATACTTATACAAGATGTTAACTAGCTAATTGAATAGCAAAGAAGTCAATCCTGATCCCCAGTCCAAGTATTTCTAGTTTTCCTAATTAACCTCGCGGTGCTAGGCGACGGGGGCTCACTTTGGACTGTTCTCTTGAAGGAGTCTCGAGGTATTTGACTGGACCCAGACGATAGTAAATTGGACGTTGGGTGTTTTATTTTTAATAACAGATATAATGTTTTATAGGTATGAATAGTATTTCCCGGATATTGCGAATGTATATGCAAAAAATGGTATGCAATGAACCAGCTAATAGTTCTCCTCGGAGCAGCCCCCGATACACCGGAGACTCCTGTGGGAGCGAAGGCATCGGTGAGACCCCGCAAGGCGCGTGCGCCTGAGGCAGACTAAAACCGCCACGTCCTGTGGCAACGTCTGCACTAGCACGTTCTGTGCGTCAGAGGCTCACCAGCCGCCCACAGAAAGCGAAGGTGTATCGGGGGCTGCGAATCCAGAGAGGATACTAAATTCATGTCATATAATTCTTCAACAGATATAAACATAGATCAATTCGTCGTATTAGTATTACTACTCGATTTCATTTACAATAGTAGTAACAATACCGGATCGGTCTTTTTTTAGGTAAAAAATATTAAGCAGGTGAGTGTTTTGGCGATTAATAAAAAAGATGTCATAAAATTATTGGAACAGATTGCAATTTATCTTGAACTGAAAGGAGACAATCCATTTAAGATAAGTGCATATCGTAGAGCTGCTCAGAGTTTGGAAACAGACGAACGCTCATTGGATGAGATTGATGATGTAACAAAAATAAAAGGCATTGGAAAAGGAACAGGAGCAATCATTAATGAATACATAATGGAAGGCAGATCGTCAGAACTTGAACAACTCCAAAAAGAAATTCCAGCAGGTCTGATACCATTACTACAACTGCCAGGACTTGGCGGAAAGAAATTATCCAAGTTATATAAAGAACTGAATGTTATTGATGCAAACAGTTTAAAGGCTGCATGTGAAAATGGAGAAGTTGAAAAGCTCGCAGGCTTTGGTCCTAAAACTGTGAAAAATATTTTGACCGCTTTAGAGGAAGTGGGTAAACGCCCTGAACGTTTATCCATAGCAATCATGCTACCTGTTGCGGAAAAAATCGAGCAATTTTTATCAAATATAGAAAGCATCAAACGCTATTCCATTGCGGGTAGCTTGCGCCGAATGAAAGAGACGGTAAGGGATATTGATTTCATCATTTCTACAGATAACCCTGAGGAAGTAAGGGATGAGTTGTTATTACTTCCTACCATTAAGGAAATCATTGCTAAAGGTGAGACCAAAGTATCTGTTACCTTGGAAGAAGTATATGACATCAATGTAGATTTTCGAATCGTTAAGGATGATGAATTCACAACTACCTTACATCACTTTACTGGTTCAAAGGAACATAATGTCGCGATGCGCCAGCTTGCAAAATCCCGAGGAGAAAAAATTAGTGAGTATGGAGTAGAGGTGGAAGACACTAAAGAAGTCTTGACATTTACTGATGAGCAAGCATTCTTTGAACATTTTGATCTTCATTACATCCCTCCGGAGATTAGGGAAGATGCTGGAGAACTTAAACTATTTAAGGATAAACAAGAATTTATTGAACTCTCGGATATTCGTGGAGATTTGCATATGCATACAACTTGGAGTGATGGAGCACAAAGTTTAGAAGAAATGGTGCGCAAAGCAATTGAGAAAAAATACGATTACATTGCGATTACAGATCACTCCAAATTTTTACGAGTTGCAAATGGTTTAGATGAAGATCGTTTACGAAAACAACGAGAAGAAATTGAAATTCTCAATGAGAAGTATCCAGAGATTCAAATTTTTGCAGGTGTGGAAATGGATATCCTACCTGATGGTTCACTTGATTTTCATGATTCGTTTTTAAAAGAGATGGATTTTGTCATAGCTTCTATTCATTCGAGCTTCAATCAAAGTGAAGATAAAATTATGGAGCGGTTATATACTGCATTGGAAAATCCCTATGTACATTTAATAGCTCACCCAACTGGAAGACTTCTAGGACGTCGCGACGGTTATCGGGTAAATATAGAAAAACTGATTGAAAAAGCGAAAGAAACAGATACTGCCTTAGAGATTAATGCTAACCCGAATCGATTGGATCTTGCTTCCTATTACGCAAAGCAAGCGCAAGAAGCAGGTGTGAAACTTGCTATCAACACAGATGCACATAGCTACGAAACTTTGAGGTTTATGAAATATGGTGTGAGTACTGCTAAGAGAGGTTGGATTAAAAAAGATACAGTGTTAAATACGATGCCTCTCACTGAAATCAAAGAATTCCTAGGTAGAAATAAATAGAGGTGGATTTATGAACCAACGTGTACTTCAAGTACTTGAATATAATAAAATAATTGATAAATTGATTGAGCAAGCTGAGACTTCTATTGGAAAGGAAGAAACAAGCAGGGTCGTCCCTGAGATAGAACTTTCCAAAGTAAATGTATTGCAAGAAGAAACCGATGAAGCTGTTCAAATTCTACGCCTAAATAAAGCAATTCCGTTTGGTGGCATACGTGATGTACGAGAAAGCCTGAAGCGTAGTGTCATTGGTGGTGTGCTAACTGCATCAGAATGTTTAGATATTGCTAATACGGTTTATGGTGGCAGACAAGTGAAGAACTTTATTACTGGTCTCGAAGAAGAGTTACCAATTCTGAAAGATTTAGTGGATGATATCGCCTCCTTGAGGGAATTAGAACAAGCTATTAGACGTTGCATTGATGATAATGGAGAAGTGTTAGACAATGCCTCCAGTAAATTAAGAAGCATCCGTTCTCAAATCCGAGCATTTGAAGCAAATGTACGAGAAAAGCTAGAAAGTTATACGAGAAGTCATAGTAAAATGCTCTCTGATGCAATTGTAACTATCCGAAATGATCGCTATGTATTACCTGTGAAGCAAGAATATCGAGCTCAGATTGGTGGAATTGTACATGACCAATCTTCTTCAGGACAGACACTATTCATGGAACCAAGAGCAGTTGTAGATTTAAACAATAAACTTCAGCAGGCAGTTCTAAATGAAAGGCAAGAGATTGAAAGGATTCTATCCGAATTATCTGTTCAAATTGCTGAGGTTGAACATGCGCTTACGTATAACTTGGATATTTTAGCTAAGATTGATGTTATTCATGCAAGAGCAAAGCTAGCTATGAAAATGAAAGCTAGTAAACCAACTATGAATGATTCTGGTGTAATAAAAATGAAACAAGCCCGCCATCCGCTTATTCCGGAAGATGAGGTGGTCGCCAATGATATTGAAATTGGTGAGGATTATACTGCGATAGTTATTACTGGTCCAAATACAGGTGGAAAGACTGTAACCCTAAAAATGGTGGGACTCTGCACCTTAATGGCACAATCCGGTCTCCAAATACCAGCATTTGATGATTGCCAACTGGCTGTTTTCGAAGAAGTTTTTGCGGATATAGGGGATGAACAGTCCATTGAACAAAACTTAAGTACATTTTCATCTCATATGAAAAATATAGTTTCGATAATGGAACATGTTAACGAAAAGTCTCTCGTCCTCTTTGATGAGCTTGGCTCCGGAACAGATCCAAGTGAAGGAGCGGCACTCGCCATGGCGATTTTAGACGAAGTTATCGATCGGAAAGCAAGGGTAATAGCAACCACCCACTACCCGGAATTGAAGGCATATGGATATAATCGTGAAAATGTAGTCAATGCATCGGTAGAATTTGATGTAGAATCTCTTCAGCCAACATATCGTTTGCTTATCGGGGTACCGGGAAGAAGTAATGCATTCGATATCTCCAGACGATTAGGATTGCGACCTGAAATAATAGATTATGCAAAAAGCTTGGTTGGTGTAGATTCCAAGAGTGTTGAAAATATGATAGCTTCTCTGGAAAAATCTAAAATCGCTGCAGAAAGGCAGTATGAAGAAGCATATCAAACCTTGCTAGAAAGCGAAAGACTTAGAAAAGAAATTGAAAAAGAATGGCAAACATTCGAGCAGAAAAAAGCAGAACTCTTTAGGAAAGCAGAGGAAAAGGCTGAAAAAGCTCTTATTCAAGCACGTGAAGAAGCCGAGATTATTGTTAATGAAATCCGGCAAATGAAGAATAATACCGCATTGAAAGAACACGAATGGATCGAAGCGAAAAAAATGCTGGAGGAAGCGCAACCGCATTTAAACAAAAAATCCAAGGCAACATCTGAAAATCAAAATGATGAAAAAGGGTCTCTTACTCCGGGTGATGAGATCAAATTATTGACAGTCAACCAGCAAGGAGTTGTTCTTGAGAAGTTAAGTGATTCAGAATACTTGATTCAAGTGGGAATTATGAAGGTAAAGGCTAAACGTAAAGATCTGCAATATATTGGAAAACAGAAGCTAGAAACAGAAAGAGTTGTCACAACCATTAGGGGCTCAAGTCACCGCGTAAAAACAGAGCTCGATCTACGGGGAGAACGATACGAGGATGCCATTCATCTATTGGAAAAATATATTGATGATTGTTTGATTGCCGGGTATTCCCAAGTAACAATCATTCATGGTAAAGGTACCGGAGCACTTCGTACAGGTGTACAAACTTTTGTTAAAAACCATCCTGCGATTTCGTCAGCAAGACCTGGTGGCAGTGGTGAAGGTGGTAGTGGTGTTACCGTCTTGGAGTTGAAATAGTATAACTGGAGGATGTTAACATGGAGGGATTTTGGGACCATATTATTGTGGTAACAGCTGCACGTTACAGTGTTGTTGTGCTATGTACGTTTATTTTTCTAGCTATATTTGAACTTGTCACATCGTATAAAAATTGGGAAGAAATCCGTAAAGGAAATGTAGCCGTAGCAATGGCCACAGGTGGGAAAATCTTTGGCATTGCTACGATTTTCCGGTATTCCATCGAACATAACGATTCTATGCTGCAAATGATTGGCTGGGGAACCTTAGGTTTTATCCTTTTATTGTTTGCCTATTTCATTTTTGAATTTCTATTGCCAACGATTAAAGTTGATGAGGAAATAGGAAAAGGGAATATTGCTGTTGGTTTATTGTCGATGGTTTTTTCTATTGGGATTTCTTTTGTAATTGGTGCAAGCATTACTTTTTAAGGAGGAGACAGCGTGGTATTTGAGCGATTAGCAAAGATTTTGTTCGGAGTAGCGATTGTATTTTTACTTGTTGGTGTATACTATATCTTTAATTGACAAATACAATAATTTTTTCTTGAAAAAGATAAATAAAATTTCTAAAAATAGAAATTACTCGGTATAATGGTTATAGTATATACAAAGGAGGAGATGATTTGGAAGCTGTGAAGAAATGGTACGATAATTATCCAAAGGAGATTCCCAAAAGCATTCCGTACGATGAGAAGCCTTTATATGCTTACCTTGAAGAAACTGCTTCTCGGTACCCAGAAAAGAAAGCGCTTCATTTTATGGGTAAAGAAATGTCCTACGCTGAGCTTTCTGACCAAGCGAAAAAGTTTGCCAATTATTTGCAATCGCTCGGAGTAGAAAAGGATGATAAAGTCGCAATTATGTTACCGAACTGTCCCCAAGCAGTCATTAGTTATTATGGGATACTAATGGCTGGCGCTATTGTAGTGCAAACTAATCCACTATATACAGAAAGGGAGTTGGAGTATCAGGTTAATGACTCGGAAGCAAAAGTCATCATTTGTTTGGATATTTTAGTTCCACGAGTCAGTAAGGTACAGAAAAAATCTAATCTGGAACACAAAATTGTAACCGCTATCAAAGATTACTTGCCATTTCCTAAAAACTTGATTTATCCGTATATCCAAAAGCGTGAATACAATATGGTCGTAAAAGTGGAGCAAAGCAAAGATACACATGTGTGGGAAAATATTATGAAAACGGCTGATTCGAATTACGTAAAAAGAGATATTAACCCGAAAGAAGACCTGGCACTCTTACAATATACAGGTGGAACAACCGGGTTTCCGAAAGGTGTTATGTTAACTCATTATAATTTGGTGGCTAATCTTCAAATGAGCGAAGCGTGGTTATATAAATCTAAACCTGGAGAGGAAACTGTACTTGCTGTGCTTCCTTTTTTCCATGTCTATGGTATGACAACTGTAATGAATTTCGGAATCAAGCAAGCTTCGAAAATTATTCTGATGCCTAAGTTCAATCCTGAGGATGTACTAAAAGTTATTGATAAGCAGAAACCAACACTGTTTCCGGGTGCTCCAACGATTTACATTGGACTGCTAAATCATCCAGATTTAAAGAAATATGATCTATCTTCCATTAAGGCATGTCTAAGCGGGTCGGCACCATTACCGATTGAAGTTCAAGAACAGTTTGAGAAGATCAGTGGTGGTAGATTAGTGGAGGGTTATGGACTGACCGAAACATCTCCAGTTACCCATGCTAATCCAGTATGGGAGAAACGAATAAATGGGAGTATAGGATTGCCTTGGCCAGATACAGATGCAAAAGTTGTAAGAGCAGGTACGGATGAAGAAGCAGACATTGGCGAAGTTGGCGAAATAGCTGTAAAAGGTCCGCAGGTCATGAAGGGCTATTGGAATAATCCAGAGGAAACGGAAAATGTATTGCGTGATGGCTGGTTCTATACTGGTGATATGGGATATATGGACGAAGAAGGTTACTTCTATATAGTTGATCGAAAGAAAGACATGATTATCGCAGGTGGTTATAATATTTATCCACGAGAAGTCGAAGAGGTTCTTTTTGAACATCCGGCAATCCAAGAAGTGGCTGTCGTGGGAGTTCCAGATCCATATCGCGGAGAAACAGTAAAAGCGTTTGTCGTTGTAAAAGAAGGGAAACAAGTAACAGAAGATGAATTAAATAGTTTTTGCCGTGAGAATCTTGCTGCTTATAAGGTTCCACGCAGTTACGAATATCGTGAGGAGCTTCCCAAAACTGTAGTTGGAAAGATTTTAAGAAGGCAATTGATAGAAGAAGAGGTGAAGAAACAGGAAGACCAATTGATTTCTGAATAATATTTGATCATGTATTAAAATGATTGACAGATAAGTAAGAAACTTATAAAATGGAAATATGAATGAATGGTCATTCATATTTCCGTTCTACTTATTAAGGAGAAAAAGATGAAAAGTAATAAACCGAAGTATCAACAAATAATTGAAGCTGCAGTGAAAGTTATTGCAGAAAATGGATATCATGCTTCTCAAGTTTCAAAGATTGCAAAGGAAGCGGGAGTAGCTGATGGAACGATATATCTTTATTTTAAAAACAAAGAGGATGTACTCGTTTCAGTTTTTGAAGAAAAAATGGGACAGTTCATTGATAAGATTGCTAAGGCGACTAGTGAACAAAGTGATGCTGAAAGTAAATTGAGGGTCCTCATCAATATGCATTTTTCCCAACTAGAAGAAAATCCAGACCTTGCGATAGTTACTCAACTTGAGCTTCGACAATCAAACTATACATTGAGGATGCAAATTAATAACGTATTAAAGGCTTACTTGACTGTGATAGATGAAGTCATTGCAGAAGGAATAAATAATAAGCAATTTCGCGATGACATCAATCCTGCGCTTATCCGGCAAATGATTTTCGGAACGTTGGATGAAGTGGTTACAAATTGGATCATGAAAGACAGAAAATATAAATTAGGTGATCAAGCGGAAGAAGTTCATAAATTTTTAAAACAAGGGTTGAAGTTAATTTAATTAATTTGTAGGGTAGTTGAACAGAAAAACAAATAGATTTTTATAGTTAATATTTTCAATATAATTGTTTTTCGATTAATATAGAATTCAAGGGGGGATGGCATTGAGTACAATTGTTCTGAATGTAGAAAACCATATCGCGTATTTGACGATTCAGAGTCCACCGGCAAATGCGCTCTCAAGTCAAATCATTAAGGACTTGAATGAGCTTCTGGATCAAATTGAGGAAAATCCAACAGTGAAAGCGATTGTCCTTCACGGTGAGGGACGTTTCTTTTCCGCTGGAGCTGATATTAAAGAGTTCACTTCTTTGCAAGCGCATTCAGACTATGAAAAGCTGGCTAAAAATGGACAAAGGGTGTTTCAAAGATTAGAAGATTTCAAGATACCTGTAATCGCGGCCATTCACGGAGCAGCATTGGGTGGAGGATTGGAACTTGCCATGGCTTGCCATATGCGAGTCGTAGCTGAGAACGCCAAAATTGGCTTACCAGAATTAAATTTGGGAATCATACCTGGCTTTGCTGGCACTCAACGATTACCACGATATGTTGGTCCTGCTAAAGCATATGAAATGATATTGACAGGTGAACCAATTTCGGGTGAGGAAGCAGTTGCTTTCGGACTGGCTAATCAAGCTGTTCACGAAGAAAAAGTATTAGAAGCAGCTACTCAACTAGCTGTGAAAATTGCGGCAAAAAGTAGGCCTACCATCAATCAAGTCATGGAACTTGTGAATTATAGCCGCTCCGATAAATTCTTGAAAGGTGTCGAAGCGGAGGCACAAGCATTTGGAAAAGTGTTTGGTACCGAAGATGCTAAAGAAGGCGTTCAGGCCTTTATTGAAAAGAGAAAACCTAAATTTATTGATAAATAATAGGCTGAGGAGGACTCAATTATGAACATTTACGTGTTATTAAAAAAGACATTTGACACAGAGGAGAAGATTAATCTTCACGATGGTAGGATTGATGATGATGGAGCAGAATTCATCATCAATCCTTATGATGAATATGCAGTAGAAGAAGCTATCAAACAAAGAGATGAACATGGTGGAGAAGTTATAGTCGTTACAATTGGTGATGAGGATTCCGAAAAACAGTTACGGACGGCATTAGCTATGGGAGCCGATAAAGCTGTTCTCATCAATACGGAGGAAGACCTTGAAGATGGTGATCAATATACAACAGCTAAAATTCTAGAAGCGTATTTTGAAGATAAAGAAGTTGATCTTATTTTAGCTGGTAATGTTGCGATTGATGAAGCCAGTGGACAAGTGGGGCCAAGGTTGGCTGAAGCGCTTGGTATACCATATGTAACTACTATCACTAACTTAACCATTGATGGGGAAGATGTAAGTATTGAAAAGGATGTAGAAGGGGATGTAGAAAGGATAGAAACAACCTTGCCTCTACTCGTTACTTGCCAACAAGGTTTAAATGAACCGCGTTACCCATCACTTCCGGGGATTATGAAAGCAAAGAAAAAACCATTGGAAGAATTAGAGCTGGATGATCTTGATTTAGACGAAGATGACGTAGAACCGAAAACAAAAACAATTGAGGTCTTTCTACCTCCTGCGAAAGAGGCGGGAAGAGTTCTTGAAGGTGATGTTCAAGATCAAGTCAAAGAATTAGTTTCCTTATTGAAAAACGAGAAGAAAGTACTATAAACGGAAATCATAGAGAGAGGGGAAGAGTGATGAGTAAATTATTAGTTATCGCAGAAGGTAGAGATGGTGCTTTACGTAATGTCTCATTCGAAGCAATTGCAGCTGCAAAAAAGATTAAATCGGATGCTGAGATTGTTGGCGTTGTCTTGGGAAAAGATGACCTGGAAGATAAAGCAAATGAACTGATTTACCATGGTGCTGACCGTGTTGTTACAATTGCTCATGAGAAGTTGCAAAACTATACTTCAGAAGGTTATGGTCAGGCAGTGCTCGCAATTGTTAATGATGAATCACCAGACGGAATTGTCATGGGTCATACATCGATCGGAAAGGATTTAACTCCAAAACTTGCTGCGAAATTGGATACAGGTCTTGTATCCGATGTAGTTGATATTGAAGTGAATGGAGACCGGGTGGAATATACGAGACCAATATACTCAGGAAAAGCCTTTGAAAAGAAAATCATTACAGACGGTTTGACCTTTGTAACGATCCGTCCGAACAACATTCCAATCCTCGACCGAGATGAGTCAAGAAGTGGTGATATAACGACAAAAGAAGTCGATGTTGCCGATATTCGTACAATTGTTAAAGATGTAGTTCGAAAAGCAAGTAAAGGTGTTGACTTATCGGAAGCGCGAGTAGTAGTCGCAGGTGGTCGAGGTGTTAAAAGTGCAGATGGTTTTAAGCCGTTATATGAATTGGCGGAAGTTTTAGGTGGAGCGGTTGGAGCGTCCCGAGGAGCGTGTGACGCTGAATACTGTGACTATTCGTTGCAAATTGGTCAAACCGGTAAAGTCGTTACTCCAGATCTCTATATCGCAGTAGGTATTTCAGGAGCAATTCAGCATCTTGCTGGAATGTCCAACTCAAAAGTAATTGTTGCGATTAACAAAGACCCAGAAGCGAATATTTTTAATATCGCTGATTATGGTATTATAGGGGATTTGTTTGAAGTTATTCCGCTATTGATAGAGGAGATTAAAGCAGTAACCGTAGAAGCCTAATCTATTCTGCATTATTTCCTGGACAAAGAGAGTTCTTGTCTGTTTTATCCCTCTTTTATATGAATAAGCAAATCATTAGGAAGTAAATAATAACGGTGATATACTCTTATAAAGTAAGCTGATTTTCTATAAAGGAGGAAATATTTTATGGCAATTGAAAATGTAACAGATCAAAGTTTCGCTGAAGCAACTTCTGAAGGCTTAGTACTAGCTGATTTTTGGGCACCTTGGTGTGGACCTTGTAAAATGATCGCTCCAGTACTTGAAGAAATTGATGGCGAAATGTCTGATAAAGTGAAAATCGTTAAGTTGGATGTAGACGAAAACCAAGAAACTGCAAGCAAATTTGGAGTAATGAGCATTCCAACTTTATTATTATTTAAAGATGGCGAAGTTGTTGACCAAGTAATCGGCTTCCAGCCAAAAGAAGCATTAACGAATTTAATTAACAAACATGCTTAATTCGTGTAAAATTAAATAGTCGAGAATTTAAAATCCCTTGTTGCATCAGAACAAGGGATTTTTAAACTTAAAGGAATGATTGAGTATGAACGAAATCATAAAAAGAAAGCTAGAAATACTCCCGGTCAATCCCGGCTGTTATCTCATGAAAGATAAGCATGGAACGGTCATTTATGTCGGTAAATCAAAGATGCTCCGTAATCGTGTACGTTCCTATTTTACAGGAGCACATGATAGAAAAACCCAACGACTTGTACAGGAAATAGTCGATTTCGAGTATTTCGTCACATCGTCTGAATTAGAGGCGCTTATCTTAGAGATGAATCTCATAAAAAAATATGATCCCAAATATAACGTAATGCTGAAGGACGATAAATCGTATCCATATTTAAAAATAACCAATGAAAGACATCCACGTTTACTAATAACAAGGAAAGTGAAAAAGGACAAAGGTAAATATTTTGGCCCGTATCCGAATGTCATTGCGGCAAGAGAAACGAAAAAGTTGTTAGATCGGATGTATCCTTTACGTAAATGCAATAATCCACCAGGAAGACCTTGTTTATACTATCATATGCATCAATGTCTTGCTTGTAGTGAGAATCCTCCAAAAAAAGATGATTATGCGGAAATCGTACAAGAAATCAGTTCATTTTTACAAGGTGGATTTAAAGATATAAAAGAAAAACTAAAAAATAAAATGTTTGAGGCTAGTGAAGCACTTAATTTTGAAAGAGCAAAGGAATTACGTGACCAAATCCAGCATATCGAGGTAGTCATGGAAAAACAAAAGATGACAATGACTGACCGGACAGATCGTGATATTTTCGGTTTCACCTATGATAAAGGATGGATGTGTATTCAAGTTTTCTTTATGAGACAAGGAAAACTAATTGAACGGAATGTAAGCCACTTTCCAATTTATGATGATCCTGAAGAAGCATTCCTCAGTTATATTGGTAGATTCTACCTCCATCAAAATCACTTGAAACCGAAAGAGATACTTTTACCGATTGGGACCAAGCGAGAATTGGTTAGTGAGTTGTTGGGAGTTCAAGCTCTAACCCCACTTCGAGGCAGAAAGAAAGAATTAGTGGAATTGGCGACAAAAAATGCAAAAATCGCATTAGAGGAGAAGTTCCTGCTTATAGAAAGAGATGAGGAAAGAACAATCGACGCAACTGAAAAACTCGGTGAGATACTCAACATTGAGACTCCTCATCGAATTGAAGCCTTTGATAACTCCAACATACAAGGAACGGATCCAGTATCCGCCATGATTGTATTTGTCGATGGTCGACCTAGTAAAAAGGATTACCGTAAATATAAGATACGGACTGTAGAAGGACCTGATGATTATGAAACGATGCGAGAGGTGATCCGTAGAAGATATTCAAGGGTATTGAAGGAAGGTTTACCGTTGCCAGATTTGATTATCGTTGACGGGGGTAAAGGACAGATCAGCGCTGCAACAGATGTTCTGGAAAATGAATTAGCATTGGATATTCCAATTGCGGGTCTTGTAAAGGATGATAGACATAAAACAAGTGAATTGTTATATGGTTCTCCTCCACAAATAGTACCTTTAGAAAGGCAATCGCATGAGTTTTATCTTGTGCAGCGTATACAGGATGAGGTGCACCGTTTTGCTATTTCATTTCATCGAAACCTTCGAAGTAAAGGATTATTCCAATCAGCTCTTGATGGAATTCCGGGTGTCGGGGAAAAGCGCAAGAAACTATTATTACGACATTTTAAATCTATGAAAGAAATGAAGATGGCTAGTGTAGAGGATATTACAAAACTAGGCATTCCCTCCAATACAGCGATGGAGATTATTAAACATTTGAATGAATCAGATGCTGTTGAAACAGGCGATACCAAACCGACACCATGAAGGATGCGCACTACTTTTGAATGATCAAAAAGCAGTGCGCATTTTTTCATGAATCTTAATTTGTATAAAGTACGGAAAATTGAACTTGATGAATGCGCTGATTGATTTCTTCTCTACATTCACATTCAACGCCTTCAACACGTTGCATAGCTTCCGCCAAAAATCCCGCTTCCAAACGGAAATCCGCATTGAAAGGACCTTTGAGACGTAACACGACTGAGTCTGAAAGTAAGTGGAAAATCTTTTCTTTTTTCTTTTCTTTTACTAACTCTAATTTACCTAGGCCTAATGTATCAAAAATAACTGTGATATCATCTATGGATTCCATCTCAAATTTACGAGCCAGATTTCTACCTATGAAATATAAAAGGGTAGGTGATTCTTCCCCTAAAAGGTCGGGTAGCGCTATATAGCGTAGCACATCAAAACCCGCTCCTGCAGTATGTAAATCTTCCAGTTTGGAAATGGGTATGTTACTTGGCTGTTTTTTCATTTACGTCACCCTCTCGTATATAATCTTTTCTATTATACAATATAAATGGATTGCAGGTTAATTTGTCTTTTGAAATAAGTATCGCTTTTGTTTCCTGACACTCCACAAACAGTAAGTATGATTGGTCTGCAATTCTTTACCGTTTTTTTGAATTGTATTTGCCGAAATCTTCTATCAATCTAGTCTTATTATGTATCGTTTGATTTAATTTCGCAATGGCAATATTTAGAGTTGGCAAAGGTTGGAAATTAAATAATTGTAGGTTTATAGTAGATTCTGAATGAAAGTGTTCTACAGAGAATAATTTAAATTAAATGTTAGAGTAAAATGTTTGTGGGAGAACATATACCCTGTCTTTGGTGTTGAAGTCGCAAGACTTCAACACCAAAGACAGGGCAAGCAAGCGAAGCGCGGTAGTAT